>DATBPR010000358.1:0-4543 GCA_036561285.1 Candidatus Limnocylindrales bacterium
GACTGGATCGTGATCGACGAGATCAAGGCGGCGGGCCTGTATCGATCCCTGTGGCAGTCGTTCGCGATCCTGACCCCGGTCCGGAGCGTCGGCGTGATGGGCGACGGGCGGACGTACGCGAACGTCGTGGCGATCCGGGCCGTCACCTCCGAGGACGGGATGACCGCCGACTGGGCGAAGCTCCCGTACGACGTCCTGGCGAAGATCTCGAGCCGGATCGTCAACGAGGTCTCGGGCGTGAACCGCGTCGTCTACGACATCTCGTCGAAGCCGCCGGCCACGATCGAGTGGGAGTGACCCGGCGCCCGCGACAGCCCTTGAGTCGTGCCCCGGCATAGCCCGATCGGGGGGTTCGCGGGCTGGTCTGCTCGGTTACGATGACCCGCATGCCGGACGACCTGACGGCCGGAGAGCCCACGCCAGCGCCACGCTGCACCTGGTGCTCCGCCGTCCTCCCACCCGACCACGGGCCCACGTGCCCCTCGTGCGGCGCGACGCTCATCGGTGAGGGCGACGCCGCCGTCCCGGGGCTGACCGCCCTCGACGCCGACGCGATCCTCCGCAACGCCCGCACCGGCGGCAAGCCGAAGTCGCGCGGCCGCCTCCTGTCGTGGATCAGCGGTGACTACCCGGGCGGCGAGGAGGGCGCCAAGTCCGCGCCGGGCTCGCTCTCGCCGCCGCCGGTCGAGGTCCGTCGCGAGATGCTCCGTCTCGAGCTCGAGGCGCAGGTCGCGAACGCCCAGGCCGAGGTGGAGGCGATGGCCGCCGACGCGGCGATCGAATCCGGGACCCCGCTGAAGTCGGTCGAGGAGATGGTCGAGGAGGCCGACGTCGCCGACGGGCTCGATCCTGCGACCGCCGCCGAGCTCGCCCCGATGGCCGCCGTGCCCGCCGCGGATGCGCTCACCGACGACCCGGACTCGGCCGCCGCGACGGCATCGGCCGACGCCGAACCGCCGGCGGTGCCCGCCCCCGAGCCCGAGGCCGGGGCCGCGGAGACGCCGCCCGCCTGAACCGGACCGCCGGTCGATCGTCGGCCGGGATGCCTGCCGCGAGCCGCTACCCTTCGGCCCGTGCCTGATCGCCTGCCCTCGCCCGGTCCGTCGTTCCTGCGCGAGCACGCGGTCGAGACGAACGGCCACCTGCTCCGGGCCGGCATGAGCCGCCCGACCACGACCGAGGACGAGTGGTGGCTGGCGATCCTGTGGATCGCCGACGACAAGGGCATCGTCCCGTTCGTGGATCTCGCGCCCCCGGCCGGACCCCGACCCGAGCCGCCGCTGGCGCTCCTCGGCCCGTCCTTCGCCGGCGCCCTGAGTGGGCTGATCCTCGAGGACGCCGGACGGCTGTCCATCCGGCTCGCGACGATCGTCCCCGCCGACGACGCGACCCGTCCCTGGCGGGTGCCGGCCGCGGTCCGCGCGGCGTTCCGCTGGGAGCCGATGCGAGCCGCCGCGATGCGCCCGAACGAGCTTGCCGAGACGGTCCTCGCGGCCTTCCGGCGGGCGATCGAGGGCCTTGGCCATCCGTAGGCTAGACTCGGGCCGAGGTGGGTGATCTCTTCGACGAGTTCATGAAGGAGCTGCGGCGCCGTCAGGCCGAGGCGAGCGGCCGCTCCGTCGATGGGGACAAATCCGACGACGACAAGGCCGACGGCGACCCGGACGACGACGACCCGGATGATCGGCCGGGCGCCCACGGCGGCGCCGGCGATGATGACCAGGACGGATCGGCCGGTCGTCCACCCCTGAGGACCGTCCCGCCGGCCGACGACGCCGACGACGCGGATGCCGCCGACGACGGCACGCCCGTCACGCCACCCCCCCATGCGCGGCCCGGCGGCGGCAGTGGCAGTGGCAGTGGTGGCGGTGGGCGACGCGGTCGCCGTGGCTCGGCCGGTGGCCCACGCGACGGAGCGCCGTCGCTGCGAAACCGGATCGGAACGGTGATCGTGATCCTCGTCGTCGCCTTCGTCGTCGTGATGCTCGCGTTCGGGATCGAGCTCTGGACCGACGCGATCTGGTTCAAGAGCGTCGGCTACGACCAGGTGTTCTGGACGCGCGTCGGCGTCCAGGTCGTGCTCTTCCTGCTCGGCCTCGTCATCGCCCTGGCGATCCTCCTCGGCAACCTCTGGCTCGCCGGCCGGCTCGTGCCTCCGTCGACCGGGGAGGGCGGCACGATCAAGGGCTGGATCGATCGCCTGAACGAGGCAGCGGCGAATGCCGACCGGACGCGCCAACGCGGGCCGTGGGATCCGTGGGGCGGTCGGGGCGGCCAGGGCCGCGGTCCCGTCGCCGTGACCCCGGTCGACATGCCGGACCTGGTCCCGCTCGGGCGGATCGCGATCGTCATCGTGATCGTCCTGACGGCGTTCGGCGTCGCCGGCTCCATCGCCGGCACCTGGCAGACGATCCTGCTCTGGCAGCATGGCGTTCCGTTCAGTCCCTCCGGGACCGTCGTCCCGGACCCGATCTTCGGCCGCGACATCTCGTTCTACCTGTTCGACCTGCCGTTCCTCCGGTTCCTGCAGGCGGAGGCGAGCGGCCTGCTGGTCGCCGCGCTCCTGGTCGTCGGAGCGCGTTACCTGCTCTCCGCGGTCGGTGGCTCGCCGGTCTTCAACACCCGTGTCCGGGTCCACCTCGGCGTCCTCGCGGCCCTGTTCCTGATGGTCGTCGCGCTCGGCTACCAGCTCGACAAGCTCGACCTGGTCCACAGCACGCGCGGCATCGCGACCGGCGTCTCCTACACCGACCAGCACGCCCAGTTCATCGCCTACGACCTGCTGACGGCCGTGTCGGCGATCACAGCGGCGCTGCTCCTCGGTGGGGCCTTCGCGCGCGTGCTCTGGCCTGTCGGCATCACGGTCGCGTTCTGGTTCATCGCCTCGATCGCCATCGGCCGCGTCTATCCCGAGATCGTCCAGCGGATCACGGTCGTTCCGAACCAGCAAACCCTCGAGGCGCCGTACATCTCGAACAACATCGCCATGACCCGGCTCGCCTTCAACCTCGGGACCTGGGCGGAACAGCCGTATGCCGGCGACCAGCCCCTGACCCAGGCGGGCATCACGCAGGACCAGGACACGTTCGACAACGCCCGGCTGTGGGACTACCGCCCGCTCGGCGACGCCCTGAACCAGCTGCAGACGATCCGCCAGTACTACGCCTTCCCGGACGTCGACATCGATCGCTATCTGTACGGGGACCAGCTCAAGCAGGTGATGCTGTCCGGCCGGGAGATCGCGCTCGACAAGAACCCGAGCGCCACGGGCTGGGTCAACCAGCGCCTCGTCTACACCCACGGGATGGGCGTCGCGATGGTCCGGGTGAGCCAGGTCACGTCGCAGGGCCAGCCGAACCTCGACATCTCGAACCTGCCACCCGTCTCCGTGAACGGGGCGCCGCCGATCACCGAGCCGCGGATCTATTTCGGTGAGCGCCCGTCGGGTTACGTGATCGTCGGAGCCCAGCAGGACGAGTTCGACTACCCCCGCGGAAGCTCCGACAGCGACGTGGTCACGAACCGCTGGAGCGGCACGACCGGAATCCCGCTCGACACGACGCTGACCCGTCTCCTGTTCGCCCTCCGCTTCCGCGACTTCGACATGCTGATCAGCAACCAGATCACGAGCCAGTCGCAGCTCCTGATGAACCGGACGATCCAGGAGCGGGTCCAGGACATCGCGCCGTTCCTCCACTACGACAAGGATCCGTACCTGGTCATCGACGGCAGCGGGCGGCTGAAGTACATCCAGGACGCCTACACGATGAGCGACCAGTTCCCGAACGCCCAGGCGTTCAACCCCACCGATCTCGGGGCGACCGGCCTCGGCGACGAGCCGTTCAACTACCTCCGGAACAGCGTCAAGGTCGTCATGGACGCCTACGACGGCACGACGAATTTCTACGTCTCCGACCCGACCGATCCGATCATCCGCGCCTGGTCCGGGGTCTTCCCGACGCTCTTCAAGCCGCTCGCCAAGCTGCCCGCCGACCTCCAGCCGCACCTCCGCGTGCCCGAGGAGCTCTTCAACGTCCAGACCCGGATGTTCGGCCGCTACCACGTCGTCGACCCGGCGACGTTCTACACGAACAACGACCTCTGGACGATCCCGATGGGCCAGACCAACGAGCAGAGCCTGCCGAGCGAGGCCTACTACGTCGTGATGCGGATGCCCGGCTCGAACAAGGCCGAGTTTCTCCTGCTCCAGCCGATGATCCCGAGCAGCCGCCCGAACATGATCGCGTGGGTGGCCGTCCGCAACGACCCCGGCGGCTACGGCCAGACGACGGTGTTCCGGTTCCCGAGCCAATCGTCCGTGTTCGGGCCGGCCCAGGTCGAGGCCCAGATCGACATCGACCCGGAGATCAGCGCCCAGATCACCCTCTGGAACCAGTCGGGCAGCACGGTGGTCCGGGGCAACCTGATCGTGCTGCCGGTCGGGAACTCCTTGATCTACCTCCAGCCGGTCTATCTCCGCTCGAACAGCGCGAAGTTCCCGGCGTTCGAACGGATCGTCGTCGCGTCGTCCAACCACGTCGTC
>DATBPR010000359.1:0-5468 GCA_036561285.1 Candidatus Limnocylindrales bacterium
ATCGGCGCCCCCCTTGTCGATCGGGCGGCCGTCGCCCTCCCGGATGACAGGGTCCGACCGCCTTGCCCGGCCTCGCAGCCGAGTCGCGCCACCATGGACCCGCCCTGTCTCGGACGCGTCTTGAGGGCGACGTGGCCGAACGGCCTCCGTGATGTCGTCGATCTGCCCCAGCAGCCCACAGATCGGGGCGAACGCCCCTTATGTGCGAGGGACATCGACCCTAGGGTCGCGACCACACACGGAGTGGGGTGCGACCAGATGTCGAACGGGATGCCGGGTCGGGCTGGGCGTCGACTCACGACCGCCGTCGCCATCGTCGGGCTGATCGCCGGGGCCTGCGGGTCGTCGCCATCGCCGTCGCAGCCCGCGCCGGCACCCACGAACCCGGCGGCGGCTCCGAGTCCCAGCGCGTCCGTCGGCCACGGTCCGGTCGCGATCGACGAGTGCGATCCGGCCGGCCTCATCGGCTGTGACCAGCAGGCTGCGTTCCTCTCGATCCCGATCGTCGACACCGGTCTGGCTCTCACCTGGTCCAGTCAATGGGCCGCGGGTCGGACCGATCGAGCCGGCTGGGATGCGGGCGGGCTGGGTCTCGGTGGGTGGTCGCTCAACGTGGTCGACCGCTACCGGGCGGCGGATCGGGCCCTCATCGCGGGGGACGGCACCTGGCGGTTCGTCGACCCGGTTCCGGCCGCGTCGGGCGAGAGCGCGGTGCCGTCCTTCGACGGATCACTTGCCGATGTCCTCGACGCAGCCGGCCGCCACGTCCGGACCGTCGACGGGTTCCTGGGGCTCCCGCTCCTCACGATCGCCTACGACGCCTCTGGGCGGCTCTCGAGCGTCGGCGGCACCGTTCGCGGGCTCCCGGTCCATCTCGAGGTGCGGCGCGCGAGCGACGGCACGCCGCAATCCCTTGCGGGCATCGACGGCGCGCTCACGACGCTCGCCCTCGACGCCGACGGCCACCTGGCAGCAGCCACGGATCCGGGCGGTTCGACGACGAGCCTCCATTGGGCGCCGGGCGGCCTCGTGACGAGCGAGACCGACGCGCTCGGCGGCGTGACGCGGTTCACGTACGACCAGGATGGCCGCCTGGTGGCCTCCAGCGACGCCGACGGGGTGACCGTGCAACGGGCTCGAAGCGAGACCACCGATGGGGTCGAGATCCGGGCAACGACCGCGCTGGGACGGACGACGACCTGCCAGGTCCAGAGCATTGCCGGCGGAATTCGTCGGATCCTCACGGCGCCGGATGGCACGGCAACCGTCGAAACCATCGGGGCGGATGGGTCGCGGACGCTCGCGACACCCGACGGGACCAAGCGCACGATCGGCGCCCTCGCGAGCACTGGCTGGGGGATGGCTGCGCCGCTGCTCACGCCGGACGTGACCAGGCGACCGGATGGGGTGACCTCGACCACGACCATCGCGCAGCAGCTGAGCCAGGTCGGCGACGTCCCGGATGCGCTGAGCGGCACGGTGACGACGACGCGCAATGGGGACGCGACCGTCCGGGCGTTCGACCCGAGCGCGCGGACGGTGGCGACGGTCGATCCGGCAGGACGGCGCACGCTCCTGACCTTCGATCCGAACGGCCGGATGGTGGCGGATGCGGCCGCCGGCCAGCCGACGATCGCCGCAACCTATGACGCGGCCGGACGCCAGGCCACCAGCACCGTCGGGACCGGCGCAAGCGCGCGCACCACTCGCTTCACCTACGACCCGTCCACGGGAATCGAGACCGCGACCCGGCCAGACGGGACCACGTTGACGGTCGGGGTCGACGCACAGGGCAATGCGGTGACATCCACCGCGGCCGACGGCTCGACCGCGGTGACGACGTTCGGCGCCCTTGGTCGACCCGTCGTCGAGCAGCCGGCCGGCGGGCTCGGCTACACGCTCGGCTACAGCCCTGCCGGCCGTCCGACGGGGTTCCTCCCGCCGTCGGTGCCCGGCGACGCATCGGCCGCGACGACGACGTACGACGCCGACGGGCTGACGAGCATGGTGTCCGGTCCGGGAACGACCGCCATGGCGGTGACGTACGACGCAGCCGGCCATGTCACTGGCTGGACCGGCTCCACCGGCCAGTCGACGCTGGCCTGGGATGCCAAAACGGGGCAGGAGTCATCCGCATCGGATCCCGACGGGATCCGCGTGGCCTACGGCCACACATCCGGCCAGGCCGACGGCCTGACCTGGTCCGGCCCGCTCTCCGGGTCGGTATCCGTGACGCTCGACGCGAATGGTCGCATGACGGACGAGCTCGTCAACGGCCAGCCGGGTTTCGGCTTCGGCTACGACGCCGCGGGCAGCCTGACCCGGATCTCCGAGCTCGGCATCGTTCGCGACACCTCGACCGGTCGCGTGACATCCAGCTCCGTCGGGCCGATCACCACCGACCAGGCCTTCGACGCGAACGGAGAGCTGATCCGGAGCACGACGAGCGTCGGTCCGACGCCGGGACCGGCGGGCCGCCACGCGATCATCGACGATCGATCCTCCTTCGACGCGCTCGGGCGGATCGCGAAGGTCGTCGAGACGGCCGGCGGGCGGACGACGACCACGACCTACACGTACGACGCGGCCGATCGCCTCGCGAGCGTCTCCGTCGATGGCCGGACGGTAGAACGCGATGCCTACGACGCATCCGGCAACCGGACCCAGGTCACGGGCTCTTCGGGAACGACCCACGCCGCGTACGACGCCCGAAACGAGCTGACGAGCTGGGGAACCGCCTCGTACCGGTTGGCGCCTGACGGCAGTCTCGCGTCCGTCACGTCGCCGAGCGGAACGACGACCTTCTTGTTCGACGAGCTCGGTCGGCTCCGGTCGGCGACCCTCCCGGACGGGCGGGCCGTCACCTACGTCGTCGACGCGGACGGCCGGCGCGTCGGTCGTGAGGTCGGCGGCCACCTGGTCGCGGGCTACCTCTACGACCCGGCGGGCCACGTCGTCGCCGAGACCGACGGGTCGAGCGCCGTAACGGAATGGTTCGCGTATGACGACCTCGGCCATCTCGCCCTCATGCAACGAGGGGACACCTCGTATCGCGTGATCACCGATGCCGTTGGGAGCCCGCGGCTCGTGATCTCCGCAGCGGACGGCGCCGTGGCCGACGCGATCGACTACGACGCGTGGGGACGCATCACGCACGAGACGCACCCGGGGTTCATCCCGTTCGGGTTCGGTGGCGGGCTCGTCGATCCCGACACCGGGTTCGTCCATTTCGGCGCCCGGGACTACGACCCGGTCACGGGACGCTGGACCAGCCAGGACCCGATCCGTTTTGCCGGCGGCGACGCGAATCTGTACCGCTATGCGTCCGGGGACCCGGTCAACCTGACCGACCCGACCGGGCTCTATCCGTGGACCTGCTCCGGGATCTACTGCGAGGGCCAGAAGAACCCCAATACCGGCGTGCCCACGGTGTGCGCCCTCGCGAGCTGCGGCAACGGGACAACATCGTTCAACTGCATCGGGCTGTGGTGTCACGGCACGACCGGCTCGGGCTGCCTCTTCGGCTCGTGCTCGAACAACAACACCGGGTTCACGTGCAACGCCCTCTATTGCCGGCAGCCGGGCGGCGGCGGGTGCGTGTGGTGCACGCTCGGCGATCCGCACCTGCTGTCGGCTGGCTCGCACTTCGACTTCCAGGCCGCCGGCGAGTTCCTGACTGCCAGGTCGCCGGACGGCTCGCTCGAGATCCAGGCTCGCCAGGAGCCAGTCCTCGGCGGAACCGTGGTGACGTTCACGACGGCTCTGGCGGCGAATGTCGACGGCGATCGGATCGGGATCTACGCGGACGAGCCGTCGCTCCTGATGGTCAATGGCAGGTCGTCAAATGCCTCCGACCTGGCGATGGAGCTGCCGCACGGGGGCGGTCTCGAACACCATGGCAGCCTGGTCACCGTCACCTGGGCTGACGGGAGCCGCATGGTGGTGACCCGACGTGGCAAGGCCCTCGATTACAGCCTGACGCCAAGCACGGCGATCCAGCCGACGCTCCGCGGCCTCCTTGCGAACGCCGGGCAAGGCCCCGCGAGCGCGTTGAGCGGCCGCGACGGGCAGGTCCTGAAGGTCGCCGACCCGAACTTCCACGAGAAGCTCTACGGGCAGTTCGGGAACAGCTGGCGGATCAGCCAGTCCGAATCCCTGTTCGACTACGGGCCCGGCGAGAGCACCGCCACGTTCCAGAAGCCCGACATCCCCTCCGCCGAGGCGACCGTCGCCTCGCTGAGCCCCGACGTCCGCGCGAAGGCCGGCGCGACGTGTCAGGCCTTCGGGGTCCGAAGTGAGCCGCTGCTCGATGACTGCACGCTCGACGTCGGGATGACCGGCGACGCCTCGTATGCCGCCGACACGGCGGCCGTTGCGGCCGCGGGCGCGGGCGGCGCGAAGACGACGTCGACGCCGGCGAACGTCACGCCGATCTCGATCGGGCAGACCGTCACCGGGTCGATCGCCAGCCCGACCCAGACAGACGACTACACGTTCACGGGCACCAAGGATGAAGCGGTGTACCTCCAGTCGAAGGCGACTTGCTCCGGATCGCTCCAATGGGAGCTGCTCGGTCCCGACGGCGTGCCGCTCGATGGCAGCGTCGTGTGCACCGACCTCCTGCGCCAGCTGCTGTCGGCCGAGGGGACGTACACGGTCCGCGTCAACGCCGATCGGAACGCGATGGGCGCCTACGGGTTCTCCCTGCTGGCAGTTCCGGCCACGGTCGTCACGCCGATCTCGCTCGGGCAGGGCGTGAACGGGTCACTCGCTGCCGCCGGCCAATGGGCGGACTACACCTTCGATGGATCCGCGCACCAGGTCGTGTATGTGCAGCGTGTCGGCGATTGCACGAGCCACCTGCTGTGGACGCTGCTCGGCCCCGCCGGGACACGCATCGGCGACACGCAGACCTGCAACGACCTCGGGCGGATGGAGCTGCCGGCCGCCGGGACCTACACGGTCCGGATCCACGGCGATCGCGGGACCACCGGCGCCTATGCGTTCCAGGTCCTCTCCGTGCCCGCGACGACCACGACGTCGATCTCGGTGGGTCAGCCGGTCGCCGGTTCGGTGAACGGGATCGGCCAGGAGGCGCTCTACACGTTCGATGCGGTGGCTGGCTCGACGATCACCGTCCACGCCACCGGCGCCTGCGTCGACGGGCTGGTCTGGGAGCTGCTTCGCCCGGACGGCCAGCCCGTCGCCGGGACGGCCGCCTGCCACGATCTCAGCAGCGTCGCGAGCCAGGGCGGCACGTACACGATCCACGTTCACGGGAACCAGGCGGCGACCGGCGCGTACGCCTTCACGCTCCAGGGGGGCGGGTAGGAAGGGAGTGGGGCCGGGTCGCGGTGGTGTCCCACACGTGGCGCCCCGGCGAGCTCATCGCTAGACTGGCGGTCTCCCGAGCGGGAGTAACTCAGTTGGCAGAGTGTCAGCTTCCCAAGCTGAATGTCGCGGGTTCG
>DATBPR010000360.1:0-5884 GCA_036561285.1 Candidatus Limnocylindrales bacterium
GTGCCGGTGACCTTGAAGTCCATGTCCCCGACCGAGTCCTCCTTGCCGAGGATGTCGGTCAGGACCACGAACCGGCCGTCCGGCTCGCTGATCAGGCCCATCGCGGCGCCGGCGACCGGTGCCGAGATCGGCACGCCCGCGTCCATCAGGGCGAGGGTCGAGCCGCACGTCGAGGCCATCGAGGTCGAGCCGTTCGACGACATGCACTCCGAGACGAGGCGGATGACGTACGGGAACTCGTCGTGCGCGGGCAGGACCGGGATCAGCGCCCGCTCGGCGAGGTTGCCGTGGCCGATGTCGCGCCGGCTCGGGCCGCGCATCGGCTTGTTCTCGCCCGTGGAATAGGGCGGGAAGTTGTAGTGGTGGATGTACTTCTTCTCGGTCTTCGGGCTGATCGTGTCGATCCGCTGGACGTCCGAGGACGATCCGAGCGTCGCGATGGTCAGGACCTGCGTCTCGCCGCGGGTGAACAGGCCGGAGCCGTGGGCGCGCGGCAGGAGGCCGACCTCGACCGAGATCGGGCGGAGCTCCGTCGTGCCGCGGCCGTCCATCCGGATGCCCTCGTCGAGGGCCAGGGCGCGGCAGGTCTTCTTGAAGACGAGGTTGTAGAGGTTCTTGCTGACCCGTGCCTTGCGGCGGGCGGCGTCGAGCTTGCTCTTCGCCTCGTCCTTGGAGGTCCGGTTGGTCCGGACCGAGTCCGAGATGTCGCTCTTGAGGGTCGCGATCCGGCCGGGCAGGTCGTTGGCGAACCAGAGCAGGAGGTTGGCGGTCGCCTCGGCGTCCGGCAGCGCGCGGTGGTTCTGGGTCAGGTCGACCCCGAAGAATGCCGCGAGCGTGTCCAGCTTGTAGTTCTGGAGGTCCGGATAGCCCTCGCGCGCGATCGTCAGCGTGTCGAGGAAGCGGCCCGCGTCGTAGTGGGCCGCCTTGCCGCCGGCCTCCTCGAGGAAGCCGAGATCGAAGTTCACGCTGTGACCGACGACGAGCGCGTCGCCGATGAAGTCGACGGCTTGCTTCGCGGCTTCGGCCGGCGAGGGCGCCTTCGCGACGTCATTGTCGGTGATGCCGTGCATCTGGTGGCCAAGGATCGGCTGGGACGGCTTCACGAAGGTCGACCAGCGGTCGCTGATCTTGCCGCCCTTGACCTTGACGACGCCGATCTCGAGGAGATCGGACGACTTCGGGTCCGTGCCGGTCGTCTCGACGTCGACGATCGCGAACTCGCGCTTGGCGTCCACGGCCGCGACGAAGTCGAGCACCGAGCCCGTGCCCGGCTCGAGGACCGGAGTGAGCTTCGGCTTGCCGACCGCCTCGCGGAGCTGCTCCTGGATGTCGATCAGCGGCTGGAGGGCGCGGTGACCGAAGAGGATCGCCTCGGCCATGACGTCCTCGGGCAGGAGCTTGGCGCCCGCCTCGACCATCATGATGGCGTCGCGTGTGCCGGAGACGATCAGGTCGAGCTCCGACTCTTCGACCTGACTGAAGGTCGGGTTGACGACGAACTCGCCGCCGATCCGGCCGATCCGGACGGCGCCGACAGGCCCGGCGAAGGGGATCTCACTGATCGACAAGGCCGCCGACGCGGCGACGGTGCCGAGGACGTCCGGCTCATGCTCCTGGTCCGTCGAGAGGACCGTGATGACGAGCTGGATGTCATCCTTGTAGCCCTCGGGGAAGAGCGGCCGGATCGGGCGGTCGGTCAGGCGGGCCGCGAGGGTCGCGGCCTCGGAGGCGCGCGCCTCACGCTTGATGAAGCCGCCCGGGATCTTGCCCGCGGCGTACATCCGCTCCTCGAACTCGACGGTGAGCGGGAAGAAGTCGAGGCCCGGGCGCGGGTCCGACCGGTTGGCCGTGCCGAGGACCAGGGTGTCGCCGTAGCGGACGGTGACGGCGCCGCCGGCGAGTCGGGCGAGCTTGCCCGTCTCGATGGTCAGCGTCTGACCACCGATCTGCGTCTCGAATGTCTGAGACAAGGGAACGTTCCTCCTTGGTCGTGGAGGAGGAGCGACCGTGGCGCGCCGGCCGGCGCGGGCCTCGTTGGCGTCTGACGCGACGGGACCCCGGAACGACCGGGGCCCGGGAGCGGCGGAACCTAGCGGCGGAGTCCGAGCCGTCCGATGACGGCGCGGTAGCGCGTGTTGTCCTTCTTGATCAGATAGGCAAGAAGACGACGGCGCTGGCCGACGAGCTTGAGGAGACCGCGTCGCGAGTGGTTGTCCTTGGGGAAGCTGGCGAGATGCCGGTTCAGATCCCGGATCCGCTCCGTCAGGAGCGCGATCTGGACCTCCGGCGAGCCGGTGTCACCGTCCTTGGTGGCATACCCGGTGATGATCTCGGTCTTTGCTTCCCGCGCGAGCGGCACTCGGTCCTCCGAACACGACTGTTTGACTGATCTGTCCTTCTATGACCGGCGGATGGTAGCAGGGGCCTCCCCAAACCGGCAAATTCCTCAGGCGGTGAACTCCACCCGGACAGGCCCTGGCGAGGCGTCCGGCACGTCGAGCGTCCGGCCCCGAATGGCGACGACCCCCGCGGACGTCGGATACGTCCCCTCCGGGGGCAACGCGACGGGCGTCGCGAACACGACCTCGCCGTCCGGCGAGGCCGCCCCGGAGACCGCGTACCGCCGGCCGAGCAGGCGGCGCGCGGCCGCCAGATCGCCGGTCGCGATCGCGGTCCGGATGTCCGACGAGCGGACCTCGCGACCATCGAGCGTGAACGGCGGCACGAGGACCACATCGAATCCCTCGCGACGGCCCAGCTCCGCGACCGCGGCCGGCGTCCCGGCTCGCTCGTGACCGAATGCCGCGTCGGGGGTCATCACGAACCCGGCGAGACCCGTCCGCTCCATGATCCCCCGGACGAACGCGTCGTACGGGGTCCGCCGCAGCGCATCGTCGAACTGCTCGATCACGACGACCTCGACGCCGAGCGCCGCGAGCCGGTCGAGACGCTCCTCCGGATCCATCAGGAGGGGCGGCGCCTGGCCGAGCAGGATCGCGTCCGGGTGGGCATCGAAGGTGATCACCGCCGGCCGCGCGCCGCGGAGCCGGGCCTCGCGCACCAGGTGCTCGAGCAGCCAGGCGTGGCCGAGGTGGAGGCCGTCGAAGACGCCGATCGAGACGAGAACCGGACCGTCGTCGGGGCGAAGGGCGGCCCGCCCCTGGGCCGTGCGGATCGTCACCCAGGGGTCGCCATCGCGTCCCCGGCCGCCGGGGCATCGAGGAGGACCTTGTCGGGCGCCAGCTTCGTCGCCGCAAGGCGGGCAATCGCGACCAGCCGGCCCGCTTCGTCGACGAGCCGGATCGGCGCGTCTTCCGGCAACGCCCCGGCGCCGGCGGGGACACCGATGGCCTGGCCGCGGCCGATCGCGGTGAGCGCCACGTCCGGGACCACGACCGACGGGAGCTCGAGGCCGGCGTCGATCGGCTGGAGCAGCGCAGCGAGCGCGTCCGGTCCCGACTCGGCGGCCGCCCGGACCGCATCCAGGTCGGTCGCCTCCCCCAGGGTGAACGGGCCGCTCGCCGTCCGGACGAGGGCGCCGAGATACGCGCCGCTCCCCACCGCCGCGCCGAGATCGCGGGCCAACGACCGGACGTACGTGCCCGCCGAGCAGGCGACATCCATCACGGCGACCGGCTCGCCGGCGGTCGCCTCGTCCCAGGAGACGATCTCGATCGCGTCGATCGTCACCGATCGGGCCTCGAGCTCGAGCGGTTGCCCTGCCCGGGCCATCGCGTAGGCGCGGCGTCCGGCGACCTTGATCGCGCTGTAGGCGGGCGGCCGCTGCTCGATCGTGCCCCGGAACGCGCCGAGGGCGGCCTCGACCGCGAACCGAGTCGGCGGCGGCCCGGCCACCGGCGAGAGGGCACCCTCGAGGTCGTCGGTCGTGGATGTCGCCCCGAAGCAGACCGTCGCGCGGTACCGCTTCCGGTCGCCGAGGTGGTACTCGACGAGCCGCGTCGCCTTGCCGAGGAACACGGGCAGGACGCCGCTCGCGAACGGATCGAGGGTTCCGCCGTGCCCGACCCGCTTCGTCGCCGCGAGGCGCCGGACGAGGCCCACGATGTCGTGGGACGTCGGGCCGACCGGCTTGGCGACGACGAGGACGCCGTCCATCGAGATCAGACCGCCTGGCGGCGGACGTCGCGGACGAGGCGCTCGGCCTCCGCCAGGACCACCCGCCGGGACTCGGCGATCGGCAGGACGAGCGTGGCGCCCGAGGCACGGGCGTGACCACCGCCACCGAACAGGCCCGTCAGGACGGTCGCGTCCACGCCGCCCGGCTTCGTCCGGACGCTCAGCCGCGTCCCCTCCCCCGCCTCCTTGAAGAGGATCGCGACCTCGGCCTCGTCGGACTGGGCCAGCAGGTCGATGATGCCCTCGCTGTGCGGCGGGATCGCGCCCGTGGCCGCGAGGTCGGCGTCGAGGAGCGTCGAGTGGACGATCCTCCCGTCCGCGGCGGTCTCGAGGCGATCGAGCACGCGGCCGAAGAGCCGGAGCTGAGCGTCCGGCTTCGAGCGGTAGAGGCGCCGGGAGATGTCGGACAGCGGCGCGCCGGCCTCGACGAGGGCCGCGGCGACCGTAAGCGTCCGCGGCGTCGCGTTCGGATGGGCGAAGGTCGAGGTGTCCATCACGATGCCCGCCATCAGCTCGGCGGCCATTGCCCCGTCGTCGAGGTCGAGCGGGGCCCCGAGCCGGGCCGCCAGGAGCGTGACCATCTCGCACGTCGCGGCGCTCGCCGGCTCGATCCAGTCGGCATCGCCGGTTGAACCGTTGGACGCGTGGTGGTCGATCACGACCCGCGGCAGCCGCTCGAACAGCTCCGGATGTCGTTCGGCGACCGACCCGACGCGGTCGAGGGCGCCGCAGTCGCTGACCACGAGCAGGTCGTAGTCGACGGTCGGGTCGGGGTCGGTCCGGGCGCGGGCGGCGCCCGGCAGGAAGTCGTAGAGCGGCGGGACGGGGTCCGTGAACACCGGCGTCGCGAGGCCACCCTGGCGCTCGACGAGGCGGCACACGGCGAGCGTCGCGCCGAGGGTGTCGGCGTCGGGGTTCTCGTGACCGACGGCAAGGACGCGTCGGGCCGCCGTCAGCCGGTCGACGACCGTCGCCGGGACGGACCCGAGCCAGGGGGCGAGATCGATCATCTGCTTCGGCGCGAGCCGGCGGCGCCGCGCGGCTTCCGCGGCGTGGCACGTCGGGCCGCCTCCACCCGCGCCTGACGGGCCGCCTCGTCGGCGGCCGCGCCGCCATAGCCCTCGGCCCGCGCCAGCTCCTCGGCGGTGAGCGGGCGGGGGGTCGGCAGCGTCTCGCCGTCCGGGGCGTTGCCCTCCGGGGCATGTCCGGCCTCGATCTCGTCGAGCAGGTGGAGGATCCGGGTCCCGCGCTCGAGCGAGTCGTCGAGATCGAGATGGAACTCCGGGATGCGCTTCAGCCGTAGCCGCTTCCCGAGCTCGTGCCGGACGAACGGCATCTTCCGGCCCATCGCGACGATCGTGGCCTTTCGCTCGTCGGCCGAGCCGATCACGCTGACCTGGACCTTGGCATGGCGCAGGTCCGGCGTCGTCTCGACGTCGGTGATCGTGGCGAACCCGATCCGCGGGTCGTCGACCTCCCGCGCCAGGATGTCGGTCATCTCCTGGCGCAAGAGCTCGTCGATCCGGTCAGTCCGTTGCGTCATCTCGCTATCCGAGTCGGACGTCGCCGTCAGGGCGTCGCAGGCGAAGGCGACCGCGAGGACGTGAGCGAGCGCACCCGGTGGTGGGTGAGCGAGCGCCCGCAGCGGTCAACGCTCGCATGCGGCGTTCCTGGCGGCGACCAGGCTCTCAGGCGACGACCCGGCTCACCGTCTGCTGAGTAAAGCATTCGATGATGTCGCCTTCCT
>DATBPR010000361.1:0-3133 GCA_036561285.1 Candidatus Limnocylindrales bacterium
TGTGGCCGACCTCGGTCGACATCCCGGTCGAGGTCACGAGGATCGTGCCCGCGCCGCGGGTCACCTGGGTGTTCATGAACGCGAGGTCGACGCGATCGCCGAGGGCGGACTCCGCCGCGACCGGATCGAGCTCCTTCGGCACCGGGAGGCTCTCGCCGGTCAGCGCGGACTCGTCGATCTCCAACGTCGCGGCCCGGATCAGGCGGCCGTCCGCGGGAACGAGGTCACCGGCCTCGACCATCACGATGTCGCCGGGGACGATATCGCCCATGTCGACGACCCGGACCTCGCCGCCGCGGCGGACCCGGCTCTTGACGACCATCATCTTCTGGAGCGCCGCGACGCTCGCCTCCGCCTTGCCCTCCTGGTTGAGGCCGAGGTAGGCATTGAAGACGGTCAGCAGGACCAGGACGACGCCGGTCGCGAACTGGCCCGGCAGGAACATGCTGATGATGCCCGCGACGAGCAGGACGATCTGCATCGGGTCGCGGTACTGCCGGACGAACGACTTCCAGCGCGGCTCCTTCTTCGCCTCGGCGAACTTGTTGGCGCCGTACTGGGACCGGCGCTTCTCGACCTCGGCGTCGGAGAGCCCCGTCTCCGGGTCGACCGACTGGCCCTTGAGGGCGTCCTCGATGCTCAGCGCGTGCCAGGCCGTGGTGGCCGCCGCGCCGGGTGCCGTTTCAGCCATGTCGCGACCTCCACGTTGCTGTCCTGCTGCCGATCGACGTTGGCCGGCCCCCGCTCGGAGGAGCCGCGTCGTTGTTCGAGGTATTGGGGCGCCGGTCGCTCATGCCTTGACGACGACCACGACCGAGAGCACCACCATGGAGATCACCGCGAGGATTGCCAAGAGGGGCAGCACGAAGCGGATCCACGTGCCGTACGGCACCCGGGCGATGGCCAGCCCACCCATGACGACCGCGGAGGTCGGCGTGATCAGGTTCACCAGGCCGTTCGCGGTCTGGTAGGCGGTCACGATCGCGTCCGGCGGGACGTTCGCGAAGCTCGCGAGCGGGGCCATGATCGGCATCGCGACCGTCGCCAGGCCGGACGACGACGGGATCAGGAACGACAGCGGCAGGAACAGGCCGTACATGATGTTGATGAAGGCGACCCCGCCCAGGCCGGCGAGCGCCTGGTCCGCGCTGTTCAGGACGGTGTCAGTGATCTGGCCGTTGTTCATGACCACCGTCACGCCGCGGGCGATCCCGATGATCAGGGCGACCCCCAGGAGATCGCGGGCGCCGTCCACGAACGAGCTGGTGAACTGGCCCTCCGACATCCGCGCCAGGAAGCCGATGACGATCGAGAAGAAGAGGAACGAAGCCGTCATCTCGGCGAACCACCAGAAGTGGGTCGGGATCCGATAGATGCCCAGGTCGCTCCACGGAATGACGCCCACGATCATCGTGACGAAGGCGAGGAAGAACGCACCCAGCACGAGCTTGTGCGTCGAGGTCAGATCCGCCGTGGCGGCAGCGCCGCTCGCGTCGGCCTTGAAATGATCGATGTTCGCCTCGCGGTCGGCGGCGATCAGCGACGTCGAGGGGTCCCGGTGGACCTGTCCCGCGTACCGGGAGACCCACCAGATCCCGGCGGCGATCCCGGCGACGAGGATCACGATCCGGGCGACGAGCCCGGTGCTGATCGACGTCCCGGCGAAGCCGGATGCGATCCCCGTGGCGAACGGGTTGATCGTCGAGCCGAGCACGCCGATTCCCGCCCCGAGGAGGATGATCGCTGCGCCGGTCAGCGAGTCGTAGCCGGCAGCGATCATCACCGTCACGATCAACAGGTAGAAGGCGAGGCTCTCCTCCGCCATCCCGAAGGTCGTGCCCCCGAGGGCGAACAGCACCATCAGGATCGGGATCATCCGCTGCTCGCGGCCACGCAACCGCTGGACCACCCGGCCGATCCCCGCCTGGATCGCCCCGGTCTGCATCGTGACGCCGAGGAAGCCGCCGATCACGAGGATGAACAGGGCGACGTCGATCGCGCCGAACAGCTCGCCGCTGTTGTAGACCGAGATGCTGCCATCGGCCGCCTCGATCCCGTACATGCCCTGGATCGGGGCGAGCAGCGAGTCGACGATGATCCGGGCCGGGTTCTGGTCGACCTGGTGGTAGGTCCCCGGGATCGGGGAGCCATCCGCGTCGAGCTGATAGGCCCCCGCGGGGATGATCCAGGTCAGGACCGCGACGATCACGATCAGGATGAACAGGATCGTGTAGGCCGACGGGAGGGAGAACCCTCGCTTCTTCTCGGCCGGGCCCGGTGCGTCCGCGGTCGTCGCCGTCATGCCGGTGCTCCTCCTCCTTCGGCCGCGCCGACCGCCACCGGGCCAGCTGCCCCATCGGCCGGCTCGGCCGGGCCCATCGCTCCCGATCCCTCGATCCGCTCGATGTGGAACCCGGTCACCGCGTAGAGAAACGAGATGATCGGGCTCAACAGGTTGAAGAAACAGAACGGCAGATACGAGATGGTGGGCACCCCCAGCACGCCTGCCATGTACGCCCCGCAGCTGTTCCAGGGGACGAGGGGCGAGGTCACGGTGCCGGCGTCCTCGACGGTCCGGGACAGCATCCGCGGGGCGATGCCGCGCTGCCGGAACGCGAGCCGGTAGACGCGGCTGGGCATCACGATCGCCACGTACTGGTCGCCGGCGATGATGTTCAGGCCGATCGCCGTGAAGATGACCGCGACGAGCAGCGCGCCGGCCGACTTCGCGGCGTGGACGACCGGTTCGATCAGCCGGCCGAGGAACCCGGCGCTCTCGGCGATCGCGGCGAAGCTCAGGGCGCCGAGGACCAGCCAGATCGTGAACAGCATCGACGACATGCCGCCGCGCGTGAACAGCGAATCGATGGTCTCGTTGCCGGTCTGGGAGACGAAGCCGTTGGCCATCGCCATGTAGAGCGCCTTGATGTTCGTGGCCAGCGACGCCTCCTGACCGGTGAAGGCGACGATCACGTGGGGCTGGGTGAACCAGGCCATCACGCCGGCGATCAGGGCGCTCGAGAGGATGGCCGCGAACGGTGGCGCGCGGCGCAGCGACAGGATGATCAGGACGACCATCGGCAGGAGGTTCAGCAGGCTGATGTTGAACTCGGAGGCGAGGGCGGCCTGGGCC
>DATBPR010000362.1:0-5868 GCA_036561285.1 Candidatus Limnocylindrales bacterium
CGAGCAGCCAGAGCGGCGCGTTGGCCCGCCGCGAGACGACACGGCGGCTCGAGATCCTGGCCCGGGCCGAGCTGTCGCGACTGCGCGCCGCGCGACGGCTCGATGCCTTCCAGCTCGAGACGGTCGTCCGGTTCCTGGTCGGCACGTTTGTGGGCTTCATGGACTGGTGGATGCGGGAGGAGAACGAGCACCTCCCCGCCGAGCAGGTCGATCACGCGTTCCGGTCTCTGGTCCTGCCCGGTGTCGCCAACGTGCTCGAGCTGGAGCTCGAGCTGCCCGAGTCGCTCTGACGCGATCCACGGCCGCCGCCGTTCCACGACCGTCGCCGGACTGGATTCTCCACTGTAGTTTCCTTCGTATACAGTTGACAGCAGCCCGGTCGCGTGGTTCACTCCAAAGACCGCAGTGACAAGAGCGTCGCCCGGGCGGTGGGTCCCCAGGGACAGGCCGCGCGAGCGAGGACGTCGAAGGCTCGGCCGCGGGAAAGGTCGTTCCGAATGTCGCCTCTTCAGCTGCTGGTCCTTGCTGTCGCCGCCATGGTCGGATTGGCGATCCTGCGAGTCGTTCGGGTCCGGTTCGGGCGAACGCCCCTTCCGGACGGTCACGGCCGCCGCCTGTTCCTCCTCGGCTTCGTCGTCGTCCCGCCGCTTGCGGTCGGCGCCCTCATCCCGCCGACCTCCAGCGCGGACCAGCTCACCGCGGTGGCAGCCTTGCCGGTCTATGTCGCGATCCTTGCGGGCGTCGTGCTCGTGATGGCCATCGCCGCCTTCATCATCGGGCGGTTGACTCACAGCCCAGCAGGCCGGCTCGCGCGGCTGGCGCTGATCGGTAGCGAAGACGACCCCAGCTACATGCCCAACAATCCCGACGTCACCGTGCGACTAGCAGGGGTCCTGGCGAGGGTCAAGACGGCCGATGCGGCCTTTCCGCGGGGCCGGGACTTCCCGAAGCAGATCGATCGACCTGGATTCCGCGCCGACTGGGACGAGCTCGATGGGGCCACCCGCGCGCTCGAGAGCCAGATCGCCGACGACCG
Source organism: Candidatus Limnocylindrales bacterium (assembly GCA_036561285.1). Classification (GTDB taxonomy): domain Bacteria; phylum Chloroflexota; class Limnocylindria; order Limnocylindrales; family CSP1-4; genus CF-46. The sequence goes on from DATBPR010000362.1 coordinate 1,037, forward strand.
CCGAAGCTACCGTGGCGTGGCGACGGTGGCTGCGGAAACGGCCGACGACGCTCGCAGTCGCCTCGCGACCCTTCGGAGCCTCGCACTCGGCAGCGGTCAGGTGTGGGCATCGGCGTGACATCGGGTGAGCTGCTCCAACGCGTCGATCCGAAGGCCCCTGCCTCGCCCGGCCGCGTGGATGTCACGGCTTTCATGCCCGGGACGGATCTCGCAGTGACGCCGGACCCCGCTGGGTCGGGCGGCTCGATCCCGGCCGACCAGGCTCAGACCTGGGACGCGCGTGGCTGGCTCGCCACTCTCGCCGGCTGCGAGCGAAGCGAGCTCGCGGTCCGGAGCATCGATCACTACGGGCCCGGCGAGACCCAGGTCCGGTACGAGCGTGGCGACGTGGCGATTGCCCGGCTCGTCGTGGCCGGACCGATCGTCAAGATGGGCGATGTGGACCACCAGGGACACTGGCTGGTCTCGGTCCGGATTGGCTCCGGCTCGGAGGACGCCCACACCGCCGAGGTGCCCGTGACGGGCAAGATCGTCTACTAGCCGTGTCGGGAGGGGCGACCGTGGCACCAACGATCGGAGCCGTCCTCAGGCAGGCCCGTGAGGTCCGCCAACTCTCGGCCGGTGATACGGCACGCGCAGCGAGCATCTCGCCCGCCTACCTCAATCGGCTCGAGAACGACGCGGTCAAGAGGCCATCGCCGCACGTCCTGCACCAGCTGAGCGAAGCGCTCGCCGTGCCATACGCGGAGCTGCTGAGCCTCAGCGGGTACCGGTTGCCCGACGAGCCCGAACGCGACGTCAGCCAGAGCATCGGCGCAGCCCTCTTCGCCGATCTCTCGGACGACGAGCGGGAGGAGCTGCTCGAATACCTCGCCTGGTATCGGGCTCGGAAGCGATCAAAGCGGAGTCACAACGGCCAGAGCTGAGGCAGGCGCGGCGACCACCAGCTCCGCCGATGGCCGCATCGCGCCGGGGAGGTCCGGCGCAATCGCTCCGGATGGAGTCCTGACCCAACGTTGCGCGTTTGGTTCGGTTTTGGTTCAATCCGTGACGCGAGATGTCGAGACGGAAAGGGGCCATGGACCATTCAGACCGCGGTCGCGCGCCGCTCCGGATCGGGGTCATCGGCTGTGGCCTGGTCGCCCAGGTCATGCACCTGCCCTACCTGCGCGAGCTCTCCGATCGGTTCTCGCTGGATGCGATCTGCGACCTCTCGCCGGCCGTCCTGTCGGCCGTCGGGGAGCGGTTCGCCGTTCGGAATCGGACGAGCCGCTGGCACGAGCTGCTCGAGACGCCGCTCGATGCCGTGATCATCGCGACCCCCGGATCGCATGCCCAGCAGGCGATCGCGGCCGCGCGGGCCGGGCTCCATGTCTTCGTCGAAAAGCCGATGTGCTTCTCTCCGGCCGAAGGGCGAGCGATGATCGATGCGGCGAGGGATGCCGGGGTCACGCTGATGGTCGGCAACATGAAGCGATACGACCCGGCGGTCGGCCGCCTCGCCGCGGAGCTCGCGACGACCGAGGGCCTGCGTCTCGTCCAGGTGACGACGCTCGAGGCGCCGTTCCGGCCGTACGTCGAGCAGTATCCGTTGGCGCTCCCGACTGACGACGTGGATCGCGACGGGCTCGCGGCCGCGGTCAGCGCCTCGGAGGCCGCGCTGGCCGAAGCGCTGCCGGACAGTGACGTCGCGACGAGATCGGTGTATCAGGTCGTGTTGCTGGACACCCTCATCCACGAGCTGAACCTGCTCCGACTGTTCCTCGGGACACCGACCCGGGTACGGCACGCACGGGTGACGAGCGAAGTCGCGACGGTCGAGCTCGAATTCGGCGAAGTCGTCGTCGCCCTCGCCTGGGTCGACCTCCCGGGCATCACCCGCTATCAGCAGGAGCTCGTCTTCTATGCCCCGGATCGACGGCTCCGGCTCAGCTTCCCATCGCCGTTCCTGCGCAACGCCCCGACCGAGCTGGTCATCGAGGGCGGCATCGTCGGCGCCCCGCGCTCCTGGGCAACCCGCGAGGTGGCCGCATACGAGGAGGCATTCAAGCTGGAGCTGATCGAGTTCGCCGAGGCGATCGGCGACCGGCGAGCGCCGCGGACGACGGGAGAGGACGGTCTCGCCGACGTCGAGCTGTGCGTCGCGATCATCGAGGCGATGCGATCCGAGGGTCCGGTCGCGCGCCCCGTGCCGGCGGCTGCGGGATGACCGTCCGGATCGCCAACGCGCCTGTGACCTACGGCGCCTTCGAGCGCACCGTCGGCCTGCCCGGCGTGCCGGATGCCGACGCCGTCCTCGAGGCGGTCGCCGGCGCCGGCTACGAAGGCATCGACCTCGGTCCGGTGGGCTTCCTGGGCCGGGGCGATGCGCTCCGCAACGCCCTCGCCGGCCGCGGGCTGGCGCTCGCCGGCGGATACGTCGAGCTGCCCTTCAACGACCCGGCGCGCCTTCGCGAGGCGTGGCACGAGCTCGACGCGGTCCTGAACGCCTTCGACTCCGTCGGGCCGATCCAGGGGCCGAATCCACCGCGGCCGACGCTGGCCCACGCCCCGACGCCGGAGCGCGCGGCGCATCCCGGCCAGGCCCGCAGCGATCCGTCGCTCGCCATGGGCCCCGCCGCCTGGTCCGCGCTCCTCGACGGGATCGCCGAGGCGATGGATCGGTGCAGGTCGCGGGGCTACGAGCCGACGTTCCACCCGGAGCTCGGCACGGATGTCGAGGCGCCCGCCGAGATCGAGGCGCTGCTCGCGCAAACGTCGATCGGGCTCTGCCTCGACACGGGACACCTCCTTGCCTCGGGCGGTGATCCCGTCGCGGCCGTGTCGGCCTGGACCGGCCGGATCAACCAGGTCCACGTCAAGGACGCCCGGCTGGATCGAATCGCCGAGATCGTCCGGCTGGACGAGGACGCGGACGCCGTCTGGAGTCGCGGCGTGTTCTGCGGCCTGGGCGAGGGAGACGTGGACCTCCCGGGCGTGCTCGAGGCGCTCGGACGTGCCGGCTACGAAGGCTGGATCGTCGTGGAACAGGACTCCCTGCCCGGTGATGCCGATACGTTCGCGGCCGTGGACCGGGCGCAGCAGGAGAACCGCCGGATCCTGGCCCGGAACGGCTACTGACCCGCGCGGCCCCCGACCCAGACGGGATTCGTGAGCGCGAGCAGATCGCCGTTCGACGCCGATCCCGATCGCAGCTCCAGCCGCCACCACTTCGAAGCGGCCAGTCCCGGCCGGAGGAGACGGGCAGACCCCCGCTCGCAGGCCCCGAGAGCGCTCCTCGACCCGGACGTCACGAACCAGAGCGTTGCCGGACCCTCCAGGCCGTCGACGTCCACTTCCAGGTCGACGCGTCCGTCGCCGGGGAGCTCCGAGCCCGGCAGGCCGACCTCGACCCCGTCCGACCCGCGAGCGCGGAACGACACGATCGGCCCCGAGGACAGGAAGACGTGTCCGCGACGGATCCCCTCGAGGATCGCGGCCTCGCTGCGGTCGTCGGCGTGGACGTGGTTCATCGGCAGGGCGACGTACTCGTCCTCCTCCGCCGAGTGACTGTCGGTCCCGGAGATCGCGGTCGGCCGGAGGCCCGCGTCGAGCAGGTCCGTCCACAGGTCGACCGCGCTGTCATTGGCCGTCTCCGGGATCGCCCAACGGCCGTTCCAGACCTCGATTGCGTCGATCGTCGAGTAGTCCACGAGCGCGAAGTCCCAGTGGCAGCCGACGCACCACGGATCGCCGAATGCGGCAGGGTGATTGATCGAGATCAGCGCGTTCTGACGATGCGCCTGGTCCGCGATCGTGACCGCACCGCCGCCCCGGCTCGCGGTTCGCCAGTCGATCGCCTGGTGGAGCCCGAAGCAGTTCAGGTGGCCGTGGAAGGTCGTGACCTCGCTCGCGCGGATCGGGGTGATCACCTCGGGCCAGCGATCGATCTCGCGATGGTGGCTGATGGTGTTGTGATCGGTGATCGCCAGAAAGTCGAGGCCACGGTCGACCGCGCCACGCACGCGGTCTTCGACTGTGATCTCGCCGTCGCTGTGCACGGTGTGCGAGTGCAGATCGCCGCGGTACCAGCCCGGACCGCCCGGCAGAGATGACCGCCGTGCCGCAGCTGCCGGGCCGAGCGCAGCCGGGCGATCCCCCGTCGAGGCGCCGGCGATCGTGGCGGACGCCGCGAGGTGGTATACGAGATAGCCGGTCTCGCTGCCGTCGTTGAGGATCGACGCCGTCGAGATCGAGAGGACCCAGGTCCCGGGTGGCAGCCGCCCGGCGAGGTATCCGAGCGTCGCCTCCGATTCGCCGACGACGATCTCCTGCTCTCGCGACCCGGCGCCCCGAAAACCCTGCGGATCGAACAAGGTCAGCGAGAGTCCGTTCGCCTCGTGCTCGGAGCCCAGGTCGGCAGGCTCCCATCGGAAGCCGATGCGGAGCTCCGTCGTGTGCTCCGGGACCTCGATCTCGAAGCGAACGTGCCGATGACGATCCCGGTGGGTCCACCGGCCGCTCGTGTCGAGCAGGGGGGAGACCACCGGATCCATTCAGGCCGCGCCGTACCGCTCGACGAGCGACGGCGAGCCGGCGATGTAGCCGTCGAGGATCCGCTCGGCGACGTTGACCGACGGGACCAGGGGATGGAGTGCCAGCGCCTTGATCGCCTGCGAGCGAGAGCCCGAGAGCGCCGCCTCGATCGCCGCCCGCTCGGCCGCACGCACCGAGAGGATCAGACCCTGGGCGCTCAGCGGCACGCTGCCGATGGCGGCAGGAACGATCCCGCCCCGCCCGATGATGCACGGGACTTCGACGATCGCGTCCTCATCGAGGAACGGCAGGCTCGA
>DATBPR010000363.1:0-1622 GCA_036561285.1 Candidatus Limnocylindrales bacterium
TGACCCGATCGCTGACCGACGCCGAGATCGCCGGCGACTACGAGCGTGCGACCGGCGAGGTGATCGCCGAGACGCTCGACGGCCTCGTGCTCGAGCCGCTGGCGATGCCGGCGGTCCTCGTCCGGTCCCACGGGCCGTTCACCTGGGGTGGCTCGGCGCTCGACGCGGCCGCCAACGCGGAGGCCGTCGAGCTGGTGGCGGCGATGGCCCACCGGACCCTGGCCCTGGCCCGCGACGCCGCGCCGCTGGTCGAGGCGCTCCGACTTCGCCATTTCGAGCGGAAGCACGGGCCGGCGGCGTACTACGGACAGGGTCGCGACGATCGCTGACGTTCCGGGCGCGGCCAGCGGGCCGCGCGTGACTCAGCCGCCCGCGTCCTGCCGCTCCGTCTCGGCGAGCTTCTTGCGGCTCGTCTCGCGCGTGCGCATCGGGTCGCTCTTGCCGATGACCGGGCTCGGGTGGCGATCCTTCGGCGTCCGGCCGGTCTCCTTCGCCGCGGCGCGGGCATCGGCGCGGGCGGTCTGGCGGCCGGCGATCGTCGCTTCGTAGCCCTGATCGGTGGGCAGGTAGTAGCGCCGGTTCGCGAGCTCGTCGGGCAGGTACTGCTGGTCGACGTCGGAGCCCTCGTACTCCGGCGGATAGCGATAGCCGACGCCGATCCCGTGGTGCTTCATCGCCCGGTGGGCCGCGTTCCGGAGGTGGAGCGGCACGGGCAGCGACCCGCGCGACTCGACGTCGCCGGCCGCCGCGAAGTACGCCTGCCCGGAGCGGTTCGACTTCGGCGCGGTCGCGAGGTAGGTCGTCGCCTGGGCCAGGGCGTACTGGGCCTCGGGCAGGCCGACGTGATCGAGCGCCTGGGCGGCGGCGACGGCAACCTGGAGCGCCCGCGGATCGGCGTTCCCGACGTCCTCGGACGCGCTGATGATCAGGCGGCGGGCGATGAACCGCGGGTCCTCGCCGGCGGCGATCATCGACGCGAGCCAGTAGAGCGCCCCGTCCGGATCGTTGCCGCGCAGGCTCTTGATGAACGCCGAGACGGTGTCGTAGTGACCGTCACCGGCCCGGTCGTAGGCGAGGATTCGCTGCTGGGCGGCGGTCTCGACGTCCTCCAGCCGCGGCGCGACGCGGCCCCCGTCGTCGCGGATGTCCTCGGATTCGGCGAGGGCCACGGCGCCCTCGAGGACGTTCATCGCGGTCCGCGCGTCGCCGCCCGAGAGCGAAATGAGGTGATCGAAGGCGGCCTGCTCGAGGGCGACGCCGCCGTCCGGACCGAGCTCGCCGGCGAGACCCCGCCCCTCGTCGTCGATCGCGCGCCGGACCACGGTCGCGACGTCGTCGTCGGAGAGCGCCTCGAGCCGCCAGACGCGCATCCGGGACAGGAGCGCCGCATTGACCTCGAAGTAGGGGTTCTCGGTCGTCGTCCCGGTCAGCGTGATCGTGCCGTCCTCGACGTAGGGAAGGAGGGCGTCCTGCTGGGCCTTGTTGAAGCGGTGGATCTCGTCGATGAACAGGACGGTCCGCTTGCCGTGAATCGAGAGCCGGTCCTGGGCCTGGGCGATAGCGCCACGGACGTCGGCAACCCCCGACGAGACGGCGGACAGCGCGATCATGTCCGCCCCGAT
>DATBPR010000364.1:0-3866 GCA_036561285.1 Candidatus Limnocylindrales bacterium
TCAAGGCCCTCTTCGAGGCGATCGAGATCGAACAGGAGCGGCGCGGCAACCTCTGAGGGAGGCCGTCGCGCCGTCAAACCTCCCGTTCCACCCGGATTTCGCGGGCTAGACTCGGCTCGAAGCGCCCGGTGGGAAGGCGCATCGAGGGAGGCTGCCCGCCATGTACCAGTGGCTCGTCTTCGTCCACCTCGCCGGCCTGGTCCTGTTCCTGCTGATGCACGGCGTCTCGATGTGGACCGCGTTCACGATCCGACGGGAACCGCGACCGGAGATCGCCCGGCTCCTGCTCGGGCTGTCGCAGCGCGCGAACGGCGTGATGTACATCGGCCTGCTGCTGTTGATCGTCGGCGGCCTCGGCGCCGCGTGGAACGCGAACCAGCTCACCGCCGGCTGGATCGTCGCGTCCTACGTCGTGCTGCTCGTGGTGATCGTCGCGATGTACGCGATGGGCTCCAGCCTCTACGCCCCGCTGCGCCAGGCGCTCGAGGGCAAGGACGGTGTGACGATCGACGCGACCGAGCTTGCCCGACGGCTCGACAACCGCCGGCCGGAGGCGCTCGCCGTGGTCGGCTTCGGCGGACTGCTGATCCTGGTCTGGCTGATGGTGCTGAAGCCGTTCTGACGCGGGAGTTGCCCGCGCCGGCGGTGGCGATCGGACCGTCGAGCCGCTAGTCCCCGCTGATCAGCCGCAGCCGGGGTGGCTGCTGTTCGTCGTCGCCTGGCGCCGTGTCGCCTGTCGCGGGCGGCGTCTCCGGCCGGGTGCCGAGGCCCTCGCCCTCGGCGAGCAGCGCCTCGAGCGCGGCCGGACCGACGGGTCGCGCGTAGAGGAAGCCCTGGCCGTAACGGCAGCCGAGGTCGGCCAGCCAGCGGGCCTGCTCCGCGTGCTCGATCCCCTCGGCGACGACCTCGAGATCGAGCGTCCGCCCGAGATCGATCACGGCGCGGGCGATGGGCGAGGCGTTCGCGCCGGTCGAGGAGACGAACGTGCGGTCGATCTTCAGGATGTCGATCGGGAAGCGCTCCAGGTAGCTCAGTGACGAGTAGCCGGTCCCGAAGTCGTCGATCGCGAGGTGGGCGCCGAGGTCGCGGAGGGCGCCGAGGCGGGCGATCGTCGACGCGGTGCGGCGCATCAGCCCGCTCTCGGTGATCTCGAGGACGAGGCTCGCCGGCGGCAGGCCGGTCTCGTCGAGGGCCGTCCGGACGGTCGAGACGATGTCGTGCTCGAGGAACTGCCGGGCCGAGAGGTTGACGCTGATCCGGAGCTCCGGGCGCTCGAGGCGGATCTGCCAGTCCCGGGCCTGCCGGCAGGCCTCGCGCAGGATCCAGCGGCCGATCGGGACGATGTCGCCGGTCTCCTCGGCGAGATCGATCCACTCGCCCGGCATCAGGACCGGCGCGTCCGGCGGCTGCCAGCGGACGAGTGCCTCGACCCCCACGATCGAGCCCGTCGCCAGCTCGACGATCGGCTGGTAGTCGAGCCGCAGCTCGTCGCGCTCCTCGACGCCGCGGAGGCGCTCGGCGCGGGCCGCCCGCTCCGCCGCACCGTCGCGGAGGCTCGGCTGGAAGATCTCCGCGCCGCCGCGCGACGACCGCTTCGCCGCGTACATCGCCACGTCGGCGTTCCGCAGCAGGTCGTCGGCACTCTCGGTGCCGCTGCCCATCGCCACCCCGATGCTCGCCGCCACGCGGATCGGGGTCTGGTCGAGGACGACCGGCTGCCGCAGCGACTCCGCGATTCGCGCCGCGACCGCGAGGGCGTCGGTCTCGTCACGGGCGTCCTCGAGGAGCACGGCGAACTCGTCGCCGCCGAGACGGGCCGCGGTGTCGACGGGGCGGAGGACGCCCCGCACCCGCTCCGCCACCGCGCCGAGGATCTCGTCGCCCCGGGCGTGGCCGTGGGTGTCGTTGAGGACCTTGAAGTCGTCCAGGTCGATGAAGAGCAGGGCGAGGTCGCTCCCGGACCGCCGGCTGCGCTCGACCGCGTGCTCGACCCGGTCGCGGAACAGCACCCGGTTCGCGAGGCCCGTGAGCCCGTCGTGGAGCGCCTGGTGGCGGATCTCGTCGTACAGCCGCGCGTTCTCGAGGGCCATCGCCGCCTCGCCCGCGAGCATGGTCGCGAGCTCGACGGTCCGGTCGCCGAAGGCCCGTCGCCGGGCGGCGGTCACCTCGATCAGGCCGATCGTCCGGCCGGCCGCGACGAGCGGGACCATCGCCATCGAGCGGTGCCCGATCGAGAGCAGGTAGCGCACCTCGTCGGCGTCGGCCGCCGGATCGTCGACGTCGATCCGGGCCGCCCGCTGCGTCTCGAGGACCTGGCGGGTCGCCGGGAAGTCGTCGACGGCATAGCTCTCGTTCAGGGCGCCGCGCCGGTCGGGTGGCTCGTAGCCGAGCGTGATGACGCGGTTCGTCGGCCGGTCCCAGTAGCTCAGGGCGCAGTCGTCGGCGCCAACCGCCCGCGCGATGTGGACCGCGATCCGATCGCCGACGAGACGCGGATCGAGGGACTGGGCGAGATCGCCGGACATCGCGATGACGCTCCGCAGGTCGGCGGCGGTGTCCTTGAGCCGGCGGCTCACCTCCCACAGGAACAGGATCAGGAAGGTGTAGGCAAGCACGAGCGTCAGGAAGGCCAGTGCCGACTGGAGCTCCACGGGCAGGCGGTTCGAATCCGGGAGGACGGCGCCGACGAAGACGCTCCAGGCGCCGACGACGCCGCTCATCGCGAGCAGCCGCAGGACCGTCCGGCTCGAGACGAGCGGGGTCACGACGACGGCCGGCAGGAGGGAGGCGATCGCCATCGCCGTCGCCATCGACGGCTGGAGCGTCGCGGCCAGGGCGATGAGGCCGAGCGTGAACGAGGCGATGGTCGTGATCGTCCGCTCGCGGTCCGACGTGTCGAGGGCGCCGGCGCGGATCACGACCCAGACGCCGTAGATCGCGGCAGTCGCGCCGAGAAGGACCGCGCGCGGCTCCCGGTAGGCGATGCCGGCGGCGGCCTCGAGCAGGCCGATCGAGATCGCGGCGATGCCGATGAGGCGGACGAGCCCGACGAGATTCGAGGCGGCCGCGGCCGCGGCAGCCGGCTGCGGATCGGCGCGGCCGGGCCGATCGGGCGAGGGGCCACTCATGAGAGCGACAGGCTGGCACCGATCGGCCCGCCCTGTCATCCCCCGATCGGCGCAGGACCCGATGCCCGCGACGGTGGGCGCGGCCTACACTCGGGCCGTGATCCAGCCTCCCCGGATGCCCGCGTGAAGGTCGCCCACGTCCGCGAGCGAAACGCTCCGGCGGGCGCGCCATGGCGGCTCGCGGCCGCGCTCGACGGCGGCCCGGAGGCAGGCCAGGACGCCATGCGGTGGCTCGACCTCGAGGTGGCTCGACGACGAGCCGTCGCCGCCGATCGGAACCTCGCCCACGACCGGGTCCTCCATCGGCAGCCGGTCACGACGCTCGACGATCACCTCGCCCGCGGGCTGCGCGTGGAGGCCCTTGCCGAGCTCGTCGAGGGGTTCTCGGCGCGGGACGGGGACGACGACGCGGTCCTGGACGGCGCGGACCTCGCGTTCGGCCCACCCGTTCTCCGGCCGCCCTCGCTGCGCGACTTCTACGCCTTCGAGGGTCACGTCCGGACGATGTGGGAGCGACGCGGCGGAGAGGTGCCCGAGACGTGGTACCGCCTGCCGATCTTCTACTTCAGCAACATCTCGGAGATCCGCGGCCCTGACGATCCGGTGTGGGCGCCCGCGGCCTCGTCGGAGCTCGACTACGAGCTGGAGGTTGCTGCCGTGATCGACACGCCCGCGGTCGACCTGCCCGCCGAGCGCGGCGAAGAGGCGATCGGCGGCTACACGATCCTGAACGACTGG
>DATBPR010000365.1:0-2116 GCA_036561285.1 Candidatus Limnocylindrales bacterium
TGGAGCTTCCTCACGCACGGCCGCGGCTCGCGCCTGATCACCGGCGAGCCGCTGCTCCCGCCGATCACCGATCCGGAGCCGCCGTCCGGCGGTCCCGCGCCGTCCGGGCGCGTCGCGGATGGGGCCTCCGCGTCCGCAACATCGTCGCCCACGACGCCGGCAACGCCCACGCCCGCGCCGGCGGAGCCGTCCCGCAGCCGGAGCTAGGGCCGGTCGAACCCGATCATCGTCCGGACGCCCTCGCCCCGGCGCATCGCCGCGAAAGCGTCCTCCAGTCCGTCCAGTCCGATGTGGCCCGTCACGAGCCGGTCCGCCGGCAGCCTCCCGGCGAGATGCAGGGCCGCATAGCGTGGGAAGTCCGTGGCCGGATCGGCGGACCCGTAGTTCGAGCCGAGGATCCGCCGTCCGCCGTCGACGAACGGGAACGGCTCGAACGAGGCCCGGACCCCGAACGGCGTCATGCCGACGAGACAGGCGGTGCCGCCGGTCGGCAGGCAGGCGATCGCCCCCTCGATCGTCGCCGGCAGTCCGATCGCCTCGAAGCAGGTGTCCGGTCCGCCGTCGGTCGCGTCCCGGATGGCGGCGACGGTCTCGGCGGCGTCACCCGCGGCGAGCACCGTGTCCGTCGCCCCGACCGCCCGGGCGAGATCGAGCTTCGCGGGCACGCGGTCGACGGCGACGATCCGCCCGGCGCCCGCGATCGCCGCGCCCATGACGCACGACAGCCCGACCCCGCCGAGCCCGATGACCGCGACGGACGACCCGGGCCGCACCTCGGCGGTCTTGACCGCGGCCCCGACGCCCGTCGTCACGCAGCAGCCGATGAGGGCGGCCACGTCCGGCGGGACGCCATCGGGCATCGGGATCGCCGCCGCCGCGGGCACGTTCTGGCGTTCCGCGAACGTCCCGATGGCGCAGTAGGTGAGGACGTCGCGACCGGATTCGTCGCGGAGCGCGGCCCGCCCGCTCGGCATCCGGTGGGTGTACGAAGGACTGGCCGAGCACGACCACACCCTGTCGTCGCGACAGGCCCGGCAGGCGCCGCACGGGATCAGCCACGACAGGGCGACGAGGACGCTGGGCCGGATTCCCGGGAAGGCCTCGGCAACGCCCGGACCGAGCGCTTCGACGACGGCCGAGCCTTCGTGGCCCATCACGATCGGGCCCTCGCGCTCCCATTCACCATCGCGGACGTGCAGGTCGGAATGGCAGACGCCGGCCGCGACCATCCGGACGCGGACCTCGCCCGGACCGGGCGCCGCGAGCGTCAGCGTCTCGATCCGCGCCGGAACGCCGGGCCGCTCGAGCACGGCCGCGCGGATCGTGATCTCGCTGGTCATCGACGGCAGCATCGCACGCCGCGCGTCCCGGGCGCCCAGCGCACGCAATTCGCGGGAGCGCGGCATGCTTGCGCGGTGGAACCCGTGCCGACGACCGCCGAGCCGGCGCCCCTCACGCCGGCGGCGGTCCAGCCGGCCTCAGCAGAGGCGGCGCTGGTCGTCAGCCATCTGACGAAGCGGTTCGGTGCGCGGGTCGCGTTCGATGACGTGTCGTTCACCGTGGCCCGTGGCGAGGTCTTCGGCTTCCTCGGTCCCAACGGGGCGGGCAAGACGACGATGGTCCGGACGCTCGGCACGCTGCTCGCGCCGTCGAGCGGCACCGCGACGGTCGTCGGGCTGCCGCTCGACCAGGAGCACGGCGTCGAGATCCGCAGCCGGACGGCGGTGATGCCCGAGACGCCCGGCCTGTACCTGCGCCTGACGGTCCGCGAGAACCTCGAGTGCTTCGCCGACCTGTACGAGGCAGAGGTTCCGCGCACGGCTATCGCGGACGCGCTCGCGGCCGTGGACCTGACCGATCGGGCCGACGACCCCTGCGGCACGCTGTCGAAAGGCCTTCGCCAGCGCGTCGCCCTTGCCCGGGCCCTGCTCAGCTCCCCGGAGCTGCTCTTCCTCGACGAGCCGACGTCGGGTCTCGACCCCGTCGCCGCCCGGGATGTCTACGGTCTCGTCGAGGGCCTCCGCAACCGTGGCGCGACGATCTTCCTGACGACGCACCGGCTCGAGGAGGCGGAGCGCCTGTGCGATCGAGTGGCAATCCTGAACACGACGCTCCG
>DATBPR010000366.1:0-1897 GCA_036561285.1 Candidatus Limnocylindrales bacterium
CAGGTAGGCGCCGAGGACCGCCGCGATCGCGCCGGACGCGCCGATGATCGGGACGGTCGTCGTCGGGTCGATCCAGACCTGGGTGATGGCCGCCATCGCCCCGCCGAACAGGTAGAACAGCAGGAAGCCGACCCGGCCGAATCGGTCCTCGATGTTGTTGCCGAAGATCCAGAGATAGAGCATGTTGCCGATCAGGTGGATCCACCCGCCGTGCAGGAACATGCTCGTCAGGATCGGCACCGCGCCGTCGCCGAGGAGCGCCCCGATCCCGCCGGCCTTGACCGAGCTGACGACCGTCGCCGGGACGAGCCCGTACGTCGTGAAGAGCTGGTCGAGGGCCGCGTCCCCGCCCGCCGACTGGGTCCAGAGCTCGTAGGCGAAGACCGCGACGCAGGCGGCGACCAGACCGATCGTCACGACCGGCGGGCGCCGCGTCGGGTTCGCGTCGCGGAGCGGGATCACGGGGCGGGCGCGTCGACCGGCGACGGCCGCGGCGGCCGGCGCGCGGCCCGCGTCACGGACGCTTGGACGGTTTCGGCGTCGCCTTCGTCGGCTTGGCGGACGGGTTCGCCGAGGCGGACGGTGCCAATGCCGACGGGTTCGGCGAGCCGGACGCACCCGGAGCGGCGTCCGGCACCGCCTCCAGGACTGCCGACATCACGCCGTCCTTCGTCGCCCAGACCAGCGTCGACGGCGCCTCCGGCCCGGACCCGAGCACGACATACATCCCGCGGACGTCGTCCCACGCCGGGCTGTTCCCGGCGAGGCGGTACTGCTCGATGAACGTGCCCTTGGCCTTGTCGTAGGCGACGACCCGGCCGTTGTTCTTGTCCCAGGCGTAGAGGACGCCGGTCCGCTTGTCGCTCGCGGAGGCGATGTGGGCGTAGTCCGGCGCCTGCCGGAGGAGCGTGTCGCCGTCCCGTGAGTCGCTGGAGTAGCCCGGCGGCTGCGTCTCCCAGCCCTCACTCTTGCCGCCGACGAAGCGGTAGAGCGACCCGCCGTCGGCGACGAAGATGTCCCCGTCGATCACGAGGTCGTTCACCTTCGAGACGTCGCGGGCGACGGTCAGCCGGTTCTGGGGGTTCACGGGGAAGCCGCTGCCGTCGCGAGCCGGGGTGTAGGCGAGGATGTTCTGCTCCGACGGGTCGACGTTGTAGAGGTTGTAGAGACCCGCGCTGGCATCGCGCAGGAACGTGCCCGCCGCGACGAGGTCGCTGCCCCAGCCCGGCGCCCCCGCGACCTTGACCGTCCGGATCGTGCCGTTGCCCTTCGTATCCGACGCGCGCCACCGCCAGACCGTGTTCTTGTCGTCGATGATCAGCAGGTCGCGGCCGCCCATCGCGAGCAGCTTGGGGATCCCCTCGGTCGCGCCGGCCGCCTTGGTCTTCTGCCGGAAGACCGGCGTCGCCTTCTTCGTCCGGAGGTCGATCCGGTAGACGGTGCCCGATGCCTTGTCGAGGACGTACGGCATCCCGTCCGGTCCGAGGATCATCGACTGGATGTCGAACGGCGTCTTCGCCCCGGCGAACGACAGCACCGTCGCGCTCCCGACGGGCACGACGTGGAAGAGCCGGTCGAGCCCGCCGACGACCTGCGCGCGGAGCGGGTCGAGCGTCGCCGGCGGCACGTTCGCGGCCGTTGCCGCGTCGACCGCGTGGTACGCGTCGCTCAGGAGCGACATCGCCTTCGACGGATCGCCCACGACGAGGTCGACGCCCGGCGCGAACACCTGGCCGAGATCCCCGCGGATCGTCCGGAGGGCCGATTCCGCGGCCGTCACCGAGGCCAGCGGCCCGCCGGTGCCCGGACCGCCGAAGCTGTAGACGAGGCCGGCAAGACCGCCGATCACCACGACCATCGCCAGGATCGCGACCGCAGCCCGGCGCTGGGTCTCCCG
>DATBPR010000367.1:0-2514 GCA_036561285.1 Candidatus Limnocylindrales bacterium
TCACCCACGACCAGTCCGAGGCCTTCGCGATCTCCGACCGGATCGTCGTGATGAACGGCGGGAGGGTCGAGCAGATCGGGACCCAGATGGACATCTACCTCGAGCCGCGGACACCGTTCGTCGCCGAGTTCATCGGGGCCAACAACGTGATCCCCGGAGTCGTCGAGAGCGTGGCTGCCGCGGCGGTCGGCGACGCGAGCGGAGACGCGGGCGGTGCCCCCGTCGACGTCACGATGCGCGCCGACGACCTCGTCCTGCGCGGCCGCGGACGCGGCGACCTGGCGGTCGGCGATCGGGTCGTCGCCTACCTCCGACCCGAGGACATCACGGTCCTCGACGAGGGCGCGCCGTCCAGCCGGGCGAACGTCGTGGAGGCGGAGGTGGAGCGGGTCATCTTCGAGGGGCCGACCGTCCAGCTGCGCGTGCGGGTCGGCGACCGGCCGATGCGCGTGGACGTCGGTGGCGGCCGGCGGCTGTCCATCGCGAGCAACGCCGGCAAGCTCCGCCTCGAGTTCGAGGATCTGACGATCATCCCGGCGACGGGCGCGTCGGCTGTTTCCGGGGTGGTCGACGGCGGTGCCGAGCCGGAGTCCGTGGAGGAGGCGGCCTCGTGAGCGACGCCACACGACCGCTTCCACCGGGCGGCTTCCCGGTCGTCTTCGGCCACCAGCTGGTCGGCGAGCTGCCGGCATTCGTCCACCGGCCGTACCTCGTCGTCACGATGGCGGACCTCTGGCCGCAGTTCGAGGGCCTGCTGGCCGGGCCGCATCTCGCCGGCGTCCACCTCGTCGACACGATCGAGCTCGACGACCTCGTCGCGCTCGAGGGGACTCTCCCGCACGCCAACGCCATCATCGGGCTCGGCGGCGGCCAGGCGATCGACGTCGCGAAGTTCCTCGCCTGGACGCGGCGGCTGCCGCTCTTCCAGGTCCCGACCGCGACGACGGTCAACGCGCCGTTCGGCCACCGGTCCGGCGTCCGCGACCACGGCCGCGTGCGCTATCTCGGCTGGGCGATCCCGGAGGCCGTCTACATCGACTTCGACGTGATCGGGTCCGCCCCGCCGAACCTCAACCGGAGCGGGATCGGCGACGTGCTCTGCTACCACACCGCCCGGTTCGACTGGAAGCTCGCCGACCGGCTCGGCCGGACCGAGGCACGCTGGCCGTATGACCAGCGCCTGGTGGACGACGCGGCGACCGTCATGGGATCGGTCATCGATGCCCTCGACGAGATCCGCGAGGGCAGCGAGGCGGGGATCCGGGCCCTGGTTCTCGCCAATCGCTGGGGTGGGACGACGTTCCACGACTCCGGCTGGAACCCGCGCCACATCGAGGGCGTGGACCACTTCGTCTTCTACAACCTCGAGCGGATCACGGGCCGCCACTTCATCCACGGCCAGCCGGTCGGCCTCGGGATCGTCGCCGGGTCCGTGCTCCAGGACAACGAGCCCGAGGCGATGGCCGCCGCGATCGCCCGGGCCGGAGTCGACATCCGGCCGGAGGCCATGGGCGTGACGTGGGATGACGTGGCCGAGGCGCTCCGGACGCTCGGCCGGTACGTCCGCGAGGTCGATCTGTGGTTCTCGGTGGCCGACACGGTGACCGTCGGTGACGCGGAGATCGCCCGGGTCCGCGAGATCGTCGACGGCACCTTCGGTGCCTGGCCTGACGCTCCGACGGGAGCGCCCCCGAACGGGAGATGACGCCATGAGGCTCGGGCTGAGCCTGCCCCAGGGCTGTGATCGGGAGTACCTCGGCGTCGACCCGGCGACCGCCTGGAGGCGGACCGTCGAGGTGGCCCGGTGGGGAGAGGACCAGGGCTTCGACTCGCTCTGGATCAACGACCACATGCAGGTCGACCCCCCGCTCGAAGACGCGATCATCTTCGAGCCGTTCGCCGAGCTGGCCGCCCTGGCGGTCGAGACGCGCCGGGCCCAGATCGGCCACCTCGTCCTCAGCGCGTCCTATCGCAACCCCGGGCTCACCGCGAAGGCGATCTCCACGATCGACGTCATCAGCGGCGGCCGGGCGATCCTCGGGATCGGCGCCGGCTGGAAGGAGGACGAGTGGCTCGCCTACGGCTACGGCTTTCCGTCGGCGCCGGAGCGGCTGGCCGTCCTCGCCGACCAGCTCGAGATCATCACCCGGATGCTCGGGCCCGGGCGGGCGACGTGGGAGGGCACCCATGCGAGCGTCCACGACGCCATCCACGAGCCGAAGGGCCTCCAGCAGCCGCGGATCCCGATCGTCGTCGGCGGGAACGGGCCGAAGGTGACCTGGCGGCTGGCGGCGCGGTTCGCCGACGAGCTGAACCTGGACACGCTGACCCCGGCGAAGATCGAGGCGGCCCTCCCCGTGATCCGCGAACGGTGCGAGGAGGTCGGCCGGGATCCCGGGTCGCTGGCCGTCTCCGTCTTCATCTGGGGCGAGGCAGCCGCCGTCGCCGCCGGACCGGAACGGCGCCAGCGGTTCCGCGACTACGAGGGCCTCGGGCTGGCGCGGGTGATCGTCC
>DATBPR010000368.1:0-4188 GCA_036561285.1 Candidatus Limnocylindrales bacterium
GGCCGATGTACTCCAACTCGCGCGGGTCGGTGAAGATCACGTCCACGGATCCGGCGGTGCACCCGGCCCTGCGCTTCAACTACATCTCAACGCCGGAGGACCGGCGCGAGTGGGTCGAGGCGATCCGGGTGGCACGGTCGATCCTGACCCAGCCGGCGTTCGAGCGGTACTCGACCGGCGAGATCTCGCCCGGGCCTTCCGTCGCGACCGACGAGGAGATCCTGGGCTGGGTCGCCCGCGACGCCGAGACGGCGCTCCACCCGTCGTGTACGGCCCGGATGGGGACCGACGAGGCGTCCGTCACGGACCCGCTCACGATGCGCGTCCGCGGGACCGACGGGCTCCGTCTCGTCGACGCGAGCGCGATGCCCTACGTCACGAACGGCAACATCTACGCGCCGGTGATGATGCTCGCGGAGAAGGCGGCCGACCTGATCGCCGGCAACACGCCGCTCCCGCCACAGACGAGGCCGTTCTATCGCCACGGAACGGGGATGCCCCTGGACGAGGACCCGAGCGCGGCCTGACCGCCTGCCGCCCGGCGAACGTGCCGGGTCGTCGGGCGTCGACCGCGCACAATGGGCGCATGGTCAGCCGCCTGGTCGAGGACGACCCGCCCGCCCGAAGGACCGTGCTCCCGGACGAGGCGTTCGGCGAGCTGACGGGTCCCTATCGCCGCGAGCTGCTCGTCCATTGCTACCGAATGCTCGGCTCCATCGACGACGCCGAGGATGCCGTCCAGGACGCCCTCGTCCGGGCCTGGCAGGGACGGGGCACCTACCGGCACGACCTGTCGCTCCGGGCCTGGCTCTACCGGATCGCGACGAACGCCTGCCTCGACGCGATCCAGCGACGACGAGGTGGGCGGCGCGGCGAGCAGCCGCTCGGTGTCGGACCGTATCCGGACGAGGTGTTCGGCCGGGCGACGGCCGGACCCGAGGCCCGCTACGACGCGCACGAGTCGATCTCGCTCGCGTTCCTGACGGTGCTCCAGCTCCTGCCGCCGCGTCAGCGGGCCGTGCTCATCCTCCGGGACGTGCTCGGATGGCACGCCGCGGAGGTCGCAGCATTGCTCGATCTCAGCATCCCGGCCGTCAACAGCGCCCTGCACCGCGCGCGGACGACGATGTCCAGCCGCTACGCATCGGTGGATGGGGCACCGGACGATCGGGTCGAATCCGGTGGCCGGCTGCGGTCGCTCCTCGATCGGTACGTCCGGGCCTGGGAGGCGGCCGACGTTGCCGGTCTGGTCGCGCTCCTGCGCGAGGACGCGGTCGTCTCGATGCCGCCGGCCGTGACGATCGTCGGTGCCCGGGCCGTCGGAGACTTCCTCGCCGGATCGGTCTTCCGGGACGGGATGCGATTCCGCGTTCGGCAGGTCCGGGCGAACGATGGCCCGGCCTACGTCCTCTACTCCGGTGCCGGCGACGATCCGGCCGTCCACGCCTATTCGGTGCTGCTGCTGGACACGATCGGTGGGCGGATCGCCCGGATGACCGTGTACACGGAGGCCGGCCTGTTCGCCCGCTTCGGCGTCCCCTCGGAGCTTCCCGCCTGATCAGGGCGACGGCGCGGAGACCGGCCTCGTCGCCTCCGCGGCCGGCCGGAGCAGATGCCGGAGGATCAGCAGGCTGCTGACCAGCAGCGCCGGCACGTAGCTCGTGACGATGACCCAGTTCACTCCGAGCGGATACGTGAACACGTCGAAGCGCAGCGACTGGACGATCGCGTTGAGCGTGTCGACCGTGCCGACGATGAGGCAGACCCAGACCAGGGCGATGGCCGGGCGCACGCTCAGGCGCAGGGCGACGAGGGCGACGAGCGCCAGGAACCCGGTCGCGATGTCCCCGAGCCCGACCATCGTCCGGAACTCCATCGGCACGCCCGGGTCGACGGCGCCCGGCGCCAGGATCGTCCCGCCTACGACGCGGAAGGCGTGGACCCAGAGCAGCGGCACCAGGGCGAGAGCCCTCGGCATCCGGGACAGGCGAGGCTCGACATCCCAGACCGCGATGAGCGCCCAGGCGACGAGGCTCAGGGTGAACTGGATCCCGAAGAGCAGGAACGGGTCCATGGGGCGCGCCCGCTGGCCCTACGCCTGGACGGCGGTCGAGCGCTGGGCCGACGCCATCGACGGCCGAAGCGCGAGCAGCGTCCAGATGGCGAACAGCACGTCGAGCGGGGTGAACAGGAGCAGGTTCCAGGGCGCGAAGCCGGCCACGACGAACGCCGCGAAGATGACCGGCACGGCGAAGCGGATCGGGACGCTCGCCACGAAGAGCGGCCGCAGCTCATTCCGGGCGGCGACGAAGTAGAAGATCGACAGGAACACGACGGTCATGCCCGCGACCCGAATCCAGACCTCGGACGTGGTCGGCAATCCGAAGAGGGGCAACGGAATGTTCGGCACGAGCATGAGCGTGGCGCCGAGGCCGAAGGTGTAGATCGAGTAGACGAGAATGCTGCGCGCGGCTGGGCTCATCGAGGGTGCTCCGAGTGCGGGATTGGCACTCGTACAACGGCCGGCGGCGCGAAAACTGTTCGGTCGGTCGCGGCGCGGCATTCCCGGTACGAGCGCTCAGCCCGGATTCAGGTTCGACCCCGATCGTCCGCCGGTGCGAAGCGGGTGGTCGAAACCCGGCATTGCCAGGGGAGGTCCGTGATGGCGAAGGAATCGCCGGCTCCGGCTCCAGGTCGCGGCAGGCCTTGATGCAGACGACGCTCAGCCGATGCTGACCTTCGCCCAGGCCATCGTCCTCGGCATCCTCCAGGGCGTCACCGAGCTGTTCCCCGTGTCGAGCCTCGGCCACTCGGTGATCCTGCCGCAGCTCCTCGGCTGGAGCGACGTCGTCGCCGCGCAGTCGGCCTCCGAGTCGTGGTTCCTCGCGTTCCTCGTCGGGCTGCACGTGGCCACCGCGCTCGCCCTGCTGTTCTTCTACCGGGCGACGTGGGCCCGGATCGTCCGCGGAGTCCTGGAGACGCTGCGGACACGGAGAATCGAGACCCCGGACCAGCGTCTCGGCTGGCTCCTGATCGTGGCCACGATCCCGGCCGGCATCGCCGGTCTGCTCCTCGAGCACACCCTCCGGGTCGTTTTCGCGAAGCCCCTGGCGGCCGCCGGCTTCCTGCTCCTCAACGGCCTGATCCTGCTGTTCGGCGAGTGGGTCCGCCGGCGGGCCGAGGTGCGCCGTGTCGTGGCCGCGCACGAACGGACCGCCGCCGGCGATCGCCGGCTCGACACCCTCGAGTTCCGCGAGGCGGGCGCCGTGGGCGTGGCCCAGGTCTTCGCCCTCCTGCCGGGAATCAGCCGCTCGGGGATCACGATGGTGACCGGGCTCGCCCGCGGGCTTGACCACGAGGACGCCGCCCGGTTCAGCTTCCTCCTCGCGACACCGATCATCCTGGCCGCCGGGGTCTACAAGCTGCCCGATCTGCTGGGCCCGAACGGCAACGGGGTCGGCCCGCAGATCCTCGTCGGGAGCATCGCGGCGGGCATCACGGCCTACCTCTCGGTTCGGTTCCTGACCCGCTGGTTCGCGACCCGGACACTGCTGCCCTTTGCGGTCTACTCGCTGATCGTCGGTGCCCTGGCGGTGGTCCGCTTCGCCTGAGTGGCCGCCGCAGCGCTCAGGGCGCCAGTCGCTGCCAGTCGACGAGCTGGGCATCGTCCGCGTAGAAGATCCTGGCGGGCGCGATCCCGTCCGGATCGATGAACGCGCGCGGACTCGGCCCACCGTCCAGCACGCGGCCGTTCATCGCGATCGTCCGGCCGTCCGGAGACCAGACGCCCGCCCAATCGCCCCAGAGCGGTCCATTCGGCGTCACGACGGTGGTCGCACCGCCAACGGGCTGCACGGTCAGGTGCCTGCCGGTGTTCTGCCAGACCTGGGCAGCGAGTCGAGCTCCATCCGGCGATACGGATGGGCAGAACGACTGCGAGCTTCCCGCGGTGAGCATCTGCTCGTTCGATCCGTCCCGATCGACCCTCCAGATCGCATACACGCCCGCGGCGGTTCCGAAGACGATCGATCGTCCGTCGGGGGTCCAGTCGATCTTGCAGAGGTCGACGGCGCGCGCCCCGCGCGAGAGGCGCGTCAGGCCGGTGCCATCCGGTCGCACCACGTAGAGCGCCTGCTGATCCAGCGCGACCCCCGCGCGGAGCGCGATCAGGCCGCCATCCGGCGACCA
>DATBPR010000369.1:0-4945 GCA_036561285.1 Candidatus Limnocylindrales bacterium
CCGACATCGCAGCTCGAGAGCCGGCCCGGCCAGGTGCTCCACGTCCGCTTCGGTGGGGCGGCGCCGGATCGCCTGATCCTCGCGATGGAGGCGATCCGCTCCCTCTTCCGCGAGCGACCGGGTGCCACTCGGGTGGTCCTCCACGTGCCGGGGCCCAACGGCGCCGCGACGCTGCCAATGGAGCTCTCGAGGACGGTCGCCTACGACGCCGATCTCCTGGCCGAGGTCCGCCGCCGGGTCGGCGACGGCCTCGTCGATCTGCGGCTCGCCTGACCGGTTCGGCTTCGTGGCCGCCCGAACGCGTCCGATAGGCTTGCGCCCGTGAGCGATCTCGTCGGGGCCGTGCTGACGCGTCCGGCCGTCGATCGGGAGCAGGGCGCCACGATCCTCGCCGAGAGCTGGGGGATCGCGGGCACCCTGCG
Source organism: Candidatus Limnocylindrales bacterium (assembly GCA_036561285.1). GTDB lineage: Bacteria > Chloroflexota > Limnocylindria > Limnocylindrales > CSP1-4 > CF-46. The sequence continues at coordinate 423 of DATBPR010000369.1, forward strand.
TGCGCTCCCGAGCGAGCGTGACCGCAACTGGGCGGTCGCGGTGGGCGGCGACGATCGCTTCGTCCTGAAGGTCTCGAACGCGACCGAGGACCCGGCCTTCCTCGAGCTCCAGCACGTCGCGATGGCGCGGCTCGCCGCGGCCGGCGTGCCGTGCCAGCTCCCCGTCCCGACGCCGGACGGCCGCGACGTGCTGTCCGTGCGCCCGGACCCGGCCGGGCCGTCGCTCCTGGTCCGGGTCCTGACCTGGCTGCCCGGCCGGCCACTCGCGACCGTCCCTCCCGCGGATCGTCATCGGACCCTGCTCGTCGATCTCGGCCGCGTCCTCGGCCGGACCGCCGGGGCCCTCGACGGCGTCGACCATCGGGCCGCCCATCGCTCATTCCAGTGGGAGGCCGGGCGCGGCCTCTCCGTCATCGCGGCCCACGCCGACGCGGTGGCCGATCCACGCAAGGCGGCCCTGCTTGCCGGGTGGCAACGGCGCCTGGCCCCGCTCGCCGACGCGCTGCCCCGACTCCGCCAGGGCGTGATCCACAACGACGCGAACGACCACAACGTCCTCGCCGATGAGGCGGGGACGCGGATCACCGGCCTGCTCGATCTCGGCGACGCCGTCTGGTCCGTCGTGGCGAACGAGCTCGCGGTCGGGGCCGCCTATGCCGCGCTCGAGGCGGAAGACCCGCTGGCGGTCGTCGCCGCCGTCCGATCCGGGTTCGAGGCGGAGCTGCCGCTGACGGACCCCGAGCGGGAGGTCCTCGCGGAGCTCGTCGCGCTGCGTCTGGCGACCAGCGTCGCCCTGAGCGCCCACCAGTCGCGACTCGACCCCGGCGATCCATACCTGACAATCTCCGAGGCGCCCGCCTGGGCGCTGCTGGAGCGTCTCGCGGCCCTCGAACCGGCCGCCGCGGCCGCCCGGGTCGCGGAGGGCCGATGACCACCACGGACGACCTCCTCGCGACCCGCCGACGGCTGCTCGGGCCATCGCTCTCGGTCAGCTACCGGACACCGCTCCACATCGTCCGGGGCGAGGGCGCGTACCTCTACGACGCGAACGGCCGCGCCTATCTCGACTGCGTGAACAACGTCGCCCACGTGGGCCACGCGCATCCGCGGGTCGTCGAGGCCGCCGTCGCCCAGATGCGAGTCCTCAACACGAACACGCGCTACCTCCACGAGCTGGTCCTGCGCTACGCGGAGCGGCTGACCGCGCTGCTGCCGGACCACCTCACGGTCTGTTACTTCGTCAACAGCGGCAGCGAGGCGAACGAGTTGGCCCTGCGGCTGGCGCGGGCGGCGACGGGGCGGAATGGGGTCGCGACCGTCGACGTCGCGTACCACGGAAACACCCAGCGCCTCGTCGAGATCAGCCCGTACAAGTTCGCCGGACCCGGTGGGGCGGGGAAGCGCGACGACGTCCACGTCGTGCCGCTGCCGGATCCGTACCGCGGCGCGCACCGGGGCGACGGCCCGGAGGTCGCCGCCGCGTATCTCGAGGAGGCCGGGCGCGTCCTCGCCGGCGCCCTGGCCGGACCGCATCCGCCCGGAGCCGCGATCACAGAGGCCATCCCGTCCGTCGCCGGCCAGGTCCTCCCACCGGCCGGCTGGCTGGCCGGCTACTTCGACCGCGCCCGCGCCGTCGGGGCCATCCCGATCGCCGACGAGGTCCAGGTCGGGTTCGGCCGGGTGGGCGTCGCCACGTGGGCCTTCGACGCGAGCGGGGCCGTGCCGGACATCGTCACGATGGGCAAGCCGATCGGGAACGGCCATCCACTCGGCGCGGTCGTGACGACGCGGGCCATCGCCAACGCCTTCGACAACGGGATGGAGTACTTCAACACGTTCGGCGGCAACCCCGTGTCCGCGGCGATCGGCCTGGCCGTGCTCGACGTCATCGAGGACGAAGGGCTCCGGGAGCATGCCCGCGTCACCGGGGAGCGGCTGATGACCGGTCTTCGCCACCTTGCCCTGCGGCACGACGCGATCGGCGACGTCCGCGGGCTGGGCCTGTTCGTCGGGGTCGAGCTCGTGCGCGACCGCGAGACCCGCGAGCCCGACGCCGCGCTTGCCCGGGAGCTGGCGAACCGTGCGGCTGAGGGCGGGGTCCTCCTGAGCACCGACGGGCCCGACCACAACGTGATCAAGATCAAGCCGCCGCTCGTCTTCTCCGCCGCCGACGCGGACCGGCTCGTCGAGACCGTCGACGCCGTCCTGGCCGAGGTCGCGGCCGGCTGACCGGTGCCAGGCGGCTCCGCGATTCCGGTTCGCGTGGACCGCTGGCAACGCCCGATGGTCCTCCGTGCGGTACCCTCCCGCCAGCGCGCGCCGAGATGGCCGCGGGCACCCGCACTCATCAGCCGACTCGGGGATCAGACGACCTTCTTCATGGCGACCGAACGCGCCGCTCGCTCGCGGCCAGGCCACCAGCTTCGGCGACCGCGTCGCATCCTCGGACGGGGATTCGGCGTCCTCGCCGCCGCCGCGTTCGTCGCCCAGGGCCTGCTGGTCGCCGTCCCCGTCGCCCTCCCGCTGACCGCAGCGACGGCGGCCGCGGTCTCGCCGACGCTGCCAGCGGGCTTCGTCGACGAGCAGATCGTCACCGGTCTCAAGAGCCCGACCGTCATCGCGTACGCGCCAGGCGGCCGCGTCTTCGTGGCCGAGAAGGCCGGGATCGTCAAGACATGGTCATCGGTCGCCTCGTTCGACGCCAACGCGGCGCCGACGACGACCCTCGACATCCGCGGCGACGTGATGAACTACTGGGACCGCGGCCTGCTCGGGCTGGCCGTCGACCCGAACTGGCCGACCTCGAACTTCATCTACGTCCTCTTCACCTACAACGCGATCCCCAACGGCTCTGTCCCGGCGTGGTCCAACGGTGACCCGAACACCGATCCATGCGGTAGCCCGCCCGGCAGCACGACCGACGGCTGCGTCGTCCAGAACCGGCTCGAGCGGATCACGGTCGACGCGACAACGGGCATCTCGACCTTGCCACCGACGCCGCTCCTCACCGGCTGGTGCCAGCAGTTCCCGAGCCACTCCGCGGGGACCGTGACGTTCGGGCCCGACGGCATGCTCTACATCAGCGCCGGCGATGGCGCCAGCTTCAACCTCGGCGCCCAGGACTACGGCCAGAAGGGCGGCACGCTGCCCGACACGACGAACCCGGTCACCCCGGTGAACCCGTGCGGCGACCCGCCGGGCGGGATGGGCGGGGCGATGACGGCACCGACCGCCGAGGGCGGCGCCCTGCGGGCCCAGAGCTTCCGGCGCGCCGCGGGCGAGTCCGCCGTCCTGAACGGGGCGGTGCTCCGGCTGGATCCGGCGACCGGCCTGGCCGCGCCCGGCAACCCGGCGATCGGCAACAGCGACCCGATCCGCCGGCGGATCGTCGCGTACGGCCTTCGCAACCCCTTCCGCATCACCTTCCGCCCCGGTGCGGGTACCCCCGACCTCTACATCGGCGACGTCGGCTACTCGACGTGGGAGGAGGTCAACCGGTTGTCGAACCCGATCGCGGCCGGCGGACCGGTGAACTACGGCTGGCCGTGCCACGAGGGTCCGCAGACGAACACCTACTACACGAGCGTCACGATGAACCTGTGCTCGAGCCTGAGCACGCCCACCGATCCGCTCTACGACTACGCCCAGACCGGCCACATGGCGGCGAGTGACGGCTGCCCGCCGCTCGACGGCGCCACCCGCGCCGGCGCCTCGATCAGCGGCCTCGCGTTCGCGACCTCGGCGAGCTATCCGGCGCCGTACCGGAACGGCCTCTTCGTCGCCGACTATTCGCGGAACTGCATCGTCGTCCTGCCCGACGCCGGGAGCGGCGTCCCCAGCGCCACCGCGATCCCCTTCGAGCACGACGCCGTGACGCCGGTCAACCTGACCACCGACCCGAACGGCAACATCGTCTACGGCGACTTCGGTACCGGAACTGTCCACCGCATCCGCTACGCGGCCCCGACGGCATCGTTCACCGCCACGCCGTCCTCGGGTATGGCGCCGCTCGATGTGAGCTTCGACGCGTCGGCGTCCGCGCCGATCAGCCCTGCGACGATCACTGGCTACGACTGGGACTTCGGTGACGGCTCGGGCCACGCGAGCGGGGTGACCGCGAGCCACACCTACGCGTCGGGCACATGGACAGCCCGGTTGACCGTCACGGACTCGAACGCGATGACCGCCACGACGACGAGGCAGATCTCGTCCGGCAACTCGCCACCATCGGTAACGCTCGACCCGCCGACCTGCACGACGACCTGCTGGAGCGTCGGTGACACCATCAACCTCCAGGCCCACGGGAGCGACGCCCAGGACGGGACTCCGCTTCCGGCATCGCATTTCTCGTGGCATGTCGGGCTCCAGCACTGCCACACGCCCGACGACTGCCACGAGCATGACCTGCTGGACCCCACCGGCGTCACCGGGACCAGCTTCGTCGCACCGGACCATGACGCCGGCTCGTTCCTGCGGATCACGGTCACCGTCACGGACTCGGGCGGGCTGACCGACTCGCAGAC
>DATBPR010000370.1:0-4329 GCA_036561285.1 Candidatus Limnocylindrales bacterium
AGCGAGCCGGGTGGGATTCGAACCCACGACCAAGGGATTAAAAGTCCCCTGCTCTGCCACTGAGCTACCGGCCCGTTCGCAAGCGTAGCCGACGGGACGCGGCCGACGGCCGGAACGCAACTCAGGCGGGCCCTGCGCACACTGCGGCGACCGGAAGGGGCCGGATTCCGACCGTACCGCCCGCATCGGTTGCGCTCCGTATCGGTCCAGCGGCTTGGCGGACACGGAAGGGCACCGTGCACCTCATGGTCGGAGCGCGGATCTCTAGCGACCTGCGCCATTTGCCGCTATCGTTCCTAGCCATGTCGAACGAAGACACCAACATCCGGATCGGCCGTGCCGCGGAGATGCTCGGCGTGACCGTCGACACCATCCGGCGCTGGGCCGACAGCGGCCGGCTGCGCTCCGTCCGGTCGGACGGCGGCCAGCGGCTGATCCCGATCGACGAGGTCACCCGCCTGATCCAGGAGCGCCGACGCGCGACCGCGGACCGGCCGATCGTCGCCCAGTCCGCTCGCAACCGGTTCGCGGGCGTGGTGACGCGGATCGAGGTCGACCGCGTCGCCGCCGTCGTCGAGATCCTCGCCGGGCCGCACCGGCTCGTGAGCCTCATGACGGCCGAGGCGGTCGAGGAGCTCGGGCTCCGGATCGGCGATGAGGCCATCGCCGTCGTGAAGTCCACCAACGTCATCGTCGAAATCCCATCCGGCCGGGAGGTGCGTTCGTGAATATCGGGGGTCGTCGATTGGCCGTCCTGTCCATTGCCGTCGTCGGGCTCCTTGCCGCCTGCTCCGGTGGCGCGACACCGAGCCCGTCCACGACGGCTCCGTCGACGAACCCCGGAGCGTCCGGGGGTGAGCCCGCGTCGGTCGCCGCTCGGGCCCCGCTGACGGTGTTCGGCGCCGCATCCCTGAAGGGCGCCCTCGACCACATGAAGACCGCCTGGGAGGCGGCGAACCCGGGCTCGACCCTGACGATCTCGACCGACTCGTCGAGCGCGCTGGAGACGCAGATCGAGCAGGGCGCGCCGGCGGACGTCTTCCTGTCGGCCGACACGGCGAACCCGAAGAAGCTGACCGACAAGGCCCTCGCGGACGGCGCGGCGGTCGACTTCGCCGGCAACGTCCTGACCGTCATCGTCCCGACGGCGAACCCGGCCGGGATCCAGTCGCCGGCCGACCTCGCCAAGAGCGGCGTGAAGATCATCGCAGCCGGCGACGATGTGCCGATCACGAAGTACGCAACCCAGGTGGTCGACAAGCTGGCCGCCCTGCCGGGCTATCCCGCCGACTTTCCGGCGAAGTACGTGGCGAACATCGCCTCGAAGGAAGACAACGTGAAGGCTGTCGTGACGAAGGTCGAGCTCGGCGAAGGGGATGCCGGGATCGTCTACGTCACCGACGCCAGGGCGTCCTCCAAGGTCGCCCCGATCGCGATCCCCATGGCGGGCAACGTCCCCGCGATTTACGCCGGCGCGGTCGTGAAGGCCTCGCAACACGCGGCCGACGCGCACGCCTTCCTCGACTGGGTCGCCGGACCGGAGGGCCAGGCGATCCTCGCCTCGTTCGGCTTCCTCCCGCCCGCCCCGGGCTGAGCGTCGTTGACACTCCTCCTCGGGGCCCTGGTCGGCCTCTTCCTCGGCCTCCCAGTCGCGGTTCTCGTCGGGCGTGCCGCCGCAGGCGGGGCCCTCCAGGTCGCGATCGGCGACCCCGCGGTCCTCGACGCGCTGCAGCTGTCCCTCATCACGACCGCTGTGAGCCTCGTCCTGACGATCGCGATCGCAACGCCCGTCGCCCACCTCCTCGCGCGGCGGCGGTTCCGCGGCGCGAGCTTCGTGGAGGCGATCGTCGACCTGCCGATCGTCCTGCCGCCGTCGGTCGCCGGGCTCGCCCTGTTGCTCACGTTCGGGCGGCGGGGCGTCCTCGGCGACGAGCTGGCGGCCTTCGGGATCGCGATCCCGTTCACGACGGTCGCGGTCATCTTGGCCCAGATGTTCGTCTCGATGCCGTTCTTCATCCGGGCCGCACGGGCCGGATTCCGCGGTGTCGACCGCGAGACCGAGGATGCGGCCCGCGTCGACGGCGCAGGCGAGCGCCAGGTCGCGTGGTCGATCACGGTCCCACTGGCCGGCACGGCGCTCGCTTCCGGCGTGGTGATGACCTGGGCCCGGGCCCTCGGCGAGTTCGGAGCGACGATCATGTTCGCCGGCAACATCGCCGGGAAGACCCAGACCCTGCCCCTCGTGGTCTACGGCCAGTTCCAGTCGGGCGATCTCGACGCCTCGGTCGCAGCGGCCGCGATCCTCGTGATCGCCGCGTTCGCGGTCCTGGTGGCCGTCCGCGGGATCGGCTGGGGCCGTGCCCTGGACCTGCGCGGGGCCTAGCCCACCCCCTCCGTCCGCCCGATCAAGTCCGGTCGTAGACCTCGGGGTTGATCGGCGTCGGGAGGCGCTCGCCGCGGAGTCCAGCGAGGAGGTTCGCGGCGGCCATCTCGGCCATCTTCCCGCGCGTCGCCCGCGACGCGGACGCGATGTGCGGCACGATCAGGCAGCTGTCGAGGCCGACGAGGGGATGATCCATCGGGATCGGCTCCGGGTCGGTCACGTCCAGGGCGGCCGCGAAGATGGTCCCGCGCCGGAGCGCGTCGGCGAGGGCGATGGAGTCGACGACGGGGCCGCGCGACGTGTTGACGAGGATTGCGGTCGGCTTCATCCACGACAGCCGCTCCGCGTCGATCAGGTGCCGCGTCTCGTCCGTCAGGTTCACGTGGAGCGACACGAAGTCCGACCGGCCGAGGAGGTCCTCGAGCGTCACGAACGTCGCATCATGCTCGGCCTCCACGGCCGGATCCGCGCGCTGGACGTCGTGGTACAGGATCGTCATCCCGAACCCGCGCGCCCGGCGAGCCATCGCCTGGCCGATCCGCCCGAACCCGACCAGCCCGAGCGTCGCCCCGTGGACGTCCGGCCCGAGGAGCAGCAGCGGCCCCCAAGTCTTCCAGCTCCCGGCCCGGACGTAGCGGTCGCCCTCGGGGAGCCGCCGGGCGGCAGCCATGAGGAGCGCGAACGCGAGATCCGCGGTGGTGTCGGTCAGGACGCCGGGCGTATTGCCGGCCGGGATGCCGCGACGGGTCACGGCCGGGACGTCGATGTTGTCGAAGCCGACGGCGTAGTTGCTGACGACCTTCAGCTGCGGACCGGCAGCGTCGAGGAGCTCGTCGTCGACACGATCGGTGAGCAGGGTGAGGACGCCGTCGCAGCCGCGAACGGCGTCGAGGAGCTCGCCGCGGGGTGGCGGCAGCTCATCCGGCCAGACCCTCGCGTCGCAGGCGGCAAGGACGAGGTCCAGACCGTCATCAGGGATCCGGCGGGCGACGAAGACCTTCGGGCGGTCGCTCACGCGCGAGCGCTCATCGGGCGGATCCGGCCGCGACCGTTCCCGCGGGCAACCCGTCGACGAAACTCCGGATCCGGTCCAGCGACTTCGCCAGGTTCTCCCGCGAGTTCGCGTACGAGATCCGGACATGGCCGGTGCCGGTATCTCCGAACGCGGTCCCCGCGAGCACGCAGACGCCCGACTCCTGGAGCATCCGGTCCGCGAGCTCGCGCCCCGTCAGGCCGGTCCCGGAGACGTCCGGGAAGACGTAGAACGCGCCGTGCGGGGACCGACAGCGGATTCCCGGGATCGCATTCAGCCCCTCGACGACGAGGTCGCGGCGGGCACGGAACTCCTCGACCATCGCGGCCATCGGCTCCTGCGGGCCGCGGATCGCCTCGACCGCGCCCACCTGCGCGAAGGTCGGGGCGCAGCTGATCGTGTTGATCACGAGCTGGCCGTACATCTGGACGAGCGATGGCGGGACGATCGCGTACCCGAGCCGCCAGCCGGTCATCGCGAAGGTCTTGCTGAAGCCGTCGAGGACGATCGTCCGCTCGGCCATCCCGGGCAGCGAGGCGATCGAGACGTGCTCGGCGCCGTCGTACAGAATCCGCCCGTAGATTTCGTCCGCGAGCACGACGAGGTCGTGGCGGATGGCCAGCTCGGCGATCGACTCCAGGTCCGAGCGGGTCAGGACGCCCCCGGTCGGGTTCGCTGGGGAGTTGATGACGAGCATCCGTGTCCGCGGCGTGACGAGCGACGCGAGCTCGTCGAGATCGATCCGGAAGTCGAGCTCCATCCGGATCGGCACCGGCACGGGTGTCCCGCCGACGAACCGGGTCAGCGACTCGTAGATCGGGTAGCCCGGATCCGGGACGAGGACCTCGTCGCCCGGGTCGACGAGCCCGAGGATCGCGTAGAGCATCACGCCCTTGCCGCCGACGGTGACGAA
>DATBPR010000371.1:0-4115 GCA_036561285.1 Candidatus Limnocylindrales bacterium
CCATCGTGCTCGCGATCTCGTCGAACGTCAGATCCGCCTTGTACACGACCTGCCGCTGCCGGGCCGGCAGCCGGTCGACATCGCTCCACAGGGAAATGCTTCCGGCGACGTCTTCCTCTCGCCCGAGCCGCTGCGTCCAACCAAGCCGCTCACGGAGCCCGTCCAGCCGTCGCCGGAGCCGATGCTCATCCATCGCGATCCGGTAGATCGTCCTGAACGACCAGCCGCGGGCATCGTCGATGACCGTGCCACCTTCCAGCGCTCGATACAGCCGCATCAGAACCTCTTGCACGGCATCGTCCGCCTGGTCCGGGCCAAGACCAAGGCGACGGGCGAATCCGAACAGCGCCTGGCCGTGCCGCTCGTCGACGTCGGTGACCACCTGAGCGAGGCCAGCACGATCGAGATCGGTCGACATGGCGCCGTTGGGCTCGGGCATCGCCACCACAGTAGGGATCAGGCGTCTCGCGATCGCGGGTCCGACCAGGGACCGATCGTCGGAGGTGGCGCCGAGGGCAGCGATGTCGGCCCGAGAGGTTCCCACCACGGTTCGACGCAGCCGCACCGCGGAACGCGTACAGGCCCTAGCGCAGCCCCATCCGTTCGCGGACCTCGTCCATCGTCGCCTTCGCCTTCGGCGCGAGCCGGTCGGCGCCCGCCTCGAGGATCCCGTCGACCTCGTCCGGGTGGGCCATCAGCTCGGCGTAACGCTCCCGGGCCGGCGTGTAGTGGCGGACGATCCGCTCCGCGAGGACCTTCTTCATGTCGACGCAGCCCGTCCGGGCCGTCCGCTCGCCCTCCCAGAGGTCCTCGTAGTCGTCGCCGAAGAACCGCTGGAGCTGGCAGACGTTGCAGACCTCCGGCCGGCCGGGGTCGGTCCGCTTGATCCGCTGCGTGTCGGTGACCATCGACATGACCTGGCGCCGGATCAAGTCCGGCTCGCCGAGGATGTCGATCGTGTTCCCGAGCGACTTGCTCATCTTCCGAAAACCGTCCGTGCCGAGGACGACCGGGGCCTCGGTGTAGACGGCCTGCGGCTCCGGGAAGGTCTCGCCGTAGCGGCGGTTGAACGCCCGGACGATCTCCCGCGACAGCTCGAGATGCGCCGCCTGATCGCGCCCGACCGGCACGAGCGTGGCCTTGTAGATGACGATGTCGGCCGCCTGGAGCACGGGGTAGGTCAGCAGCCCATGGTTCACGTCGTGGGGCTGCTGCTCGACCTTCTCCTTGTAGGTGGGCGTCCGCTCGAGCCAGGACACCGGCGTCACGGTGGCCAGCAGCCACATCAGCTCGGTGTGCTCCGGGCGATGGCTCTGGACGAAGAGCGTGCAGCGATCCGGGTTCAGCCCGAGTGCCAGCAGGCCCGCCGCCATCTCCCGCGTCCGCGCCCGGAGGACATCCGCGTCGTGGGTGCTCGTCAGGGCGTGGTAGTCGACGATGCAGTAGATCGCCTCGTACTGCTCGGCCAGCGCCACGTAGTTCCGGATCGCCCCGAGGTCATTGCCGAGATGGACGATGCCCGACGGCTGGATCCCGGAGAAGGTCCGCGGGCGGGCGCCGCCCGCGGCGAGCGGTTCGGGCGCCGCTGCCGGCGCGAGGTCGGTCGTCATGGGCGGCGAGTGTAGCCGAGCCGCCCGGCCCAACCGGGCTGCATCGAGGCAACGCCGAATCGACACGGATCGTCCGGCCGGCGATGTCGCTCGGATACCATGCCGCGGGATGCTGCTGCCGTCACGATCCGGGCGCGGGGACCGCGCATGAGCCGTGCGCCGCTGCGCGTGGCGCTCCTCGGCGCCGGGACGGTCGGGTGGGAGGTGGCGCGGGCGCTGACCGAGCGTGGCCCCGAGCTCACCCCCGACGGTGGCCCCCCGCTTCAGCTCGTCGGGATCGCCGTGCGCGACCTGGACCGGGCGCGCGCCGCTGGCCTGCCGGCCGATCTCCTGACGGACGGTCCCGCCCACCTCGTCGCCGCGCCCGACACGGATGTCGTCGTCGAGCTGATGGGCGGCGATGAGCCCGCCCACACGTTGATCGCCGCGGCGCTCTCGGCCGGGAAGGCGGTCGTCACGGCGAACAAGCACGTGATCGCCCACCACGGCCCGGAGCTCGAGGCGATCGCGCGCCGGACCGGCGCGGCCCTCCGCTTCGAGGCCGCGGTCGGCGGCGGGATCCCGGTCCTCGGCCCGCTCGCCTCGGACCTCGCGGCGAACCGCATCCGGGCGGTCCGCGGCATCGTCAACGGGACGACGAACTACATCCTCAGCGCGATGACCGACGAGGGTCGCGATTATGCGGCCGTCCTCGCCGACGCCAAGGCCGCCGGCTACGCGGAGGCGGATCCGACCGGCGACGTCGAGGGGCATGACGCCGTCAACAAGCTCGTGATCCTCGCCCGTCTGGCGTTCGGCACCTGGATCGACCCGGCCGACGTGATCACCATTGCCGACGCTGGTCCGGGTCGCGGCGCGCGTGGGATCACCGGCGTCGACATCGACGACATCGCCGGCGCGCGGTCCCGGGGCCAGGTGATCAAGCTCCTGGCCGAGGCGGTCCGGCCGGACGACGGCGGGGCCGGAGCAACGGCCGCCGCCTCGGTCCTCCCGCGCGAGGTTCCGGCGGACTCGCCCTTCGGCCGGACATCGGGCGTCCTCAACCGCATCGAGATCGAGGCCGAGCCGGTCGGGATCGTCGCCTTCAGCGGGCCCGGGGCAGGCGGACCGGCCACCGCGAGCGCCGTCCTCGGCGACCTGATCGCCGTGGCCCGAGACCTCGGCAGCACCTGGGCGGGCCTGCCGGCCGCGACGGCGCGGGCCACGGCCGGCTCGCGATGACGCCGTCGGTCCTCGGCCAGGCCCGGCCGACCCTCGTCGAACGCTATCGCGCCTTCCTGCCCGTCACCGACGCCACGCCCGTCCTCAGCCTCGGAGAAGGCGCGACGCCGCTCGTCCCGCTCCACCGCCTCGGCCGGCGCCTCGGTCTCGATCGTCTCTTCGCCAAGGTCGAGGGCCAGAACCCGACGGGCTCGTTCAAGGACCGTGGCATGGTCGTCGCGGTCGCGAAGGCCGTCGAGGACGGCGCCCGGGCGATCATCTGCGCCTCGACGGGGAACACCTCGGCGTCGGCTGCGGCGTACGGCGCCGCCCACGGGCTCGAGGTCGTCGTCGTCCTGCCGGCCGGCAAGATCGCGATGGGCAAGCTCCTCCAGGCGATGATCGCCGGCGCCCGGGTCGTGGCGGTCGACGGCAACTTCGATGCCGCCCTCCGCGTCGTCCGGGCCCTGTCCGAACAGGACGATCATCCTGTCACGCTCGTGAACTCGGTCAACCCGCTCCGGCTCGAGGGCCAGAAGACCGGGGCCTTCGAGATCTGCGACGACCTCGGACGCGCACCGGACGTGCTCGCGATCCCGGTTGGCAACGCGGGCAACATCAGCGCCTATTGGGCGGGCTTCCGGGAGTACGCCGCCGCGGGCCTGGTCGACACGACGCCGCGGATGCTCGGCTTCCAGGCCGCCGGAGCGGCACCGCTGGTCCGCGGCCGGCCGGTCGAGGAGCCGGAGACCATCGCGACCGCGATCCGGATCGGGAACCCCGCGTCGTGGGCCAAGGCGATCGCGGCCCGCGACGAGAGCGGTGGCGCGATCGAGGCCGTCACCGACGACGAGATCCTCGCCGCCTGGCAGGCGCTGGCCGAGGAAGAGGGCATCTTCTGCGAGCCCTCGTCGGCGGCCGGCGTCGCCGGCGTCAGCCGCGCGGCCCACGACGGGACGATCGCGCGCGAGGCGACGGTGGTCTGCGTCCTCACCGGCACGGGGCTCAAGGATCCCTCGACTGCCGAGCGGATCGCCGCCGAGCGACGGGTGATCGAGGCCGAGCCGACCGTCGGCGGCGTCGCGGTGGCCCTCGGATGGTGACGAACTGGCTCGCCGAGCTCGACGGACGGCGGGTGACCGTCGAGGTGCCCGCGACGAGCGCCAACCTCGGCGCCGGCTACGACTGCCTCGGCGTGGCGCTCGGCCTGACGAACCGGATCGAGGTCGAGGTTCGCGGCTGGAGCCGCGGCGAGATCGACCTGACCGTCGACGGCGAGGGCGTCGGCGAGCTCGCGGCGGATCG
>DATBPR010000372.1:0-3528 GCA_036561285.1 Candidatus Limnocylindrales bacterium
TTCAACAACACGATCATCACGATCACGGACCTCAACGGCGCCGTGATCAGCTGGGGCTCCGCCGGCGTCGCCGGGTTCAAGGGCTCCCGCAAGAGCACGCCCTACGCGGCCGCGCTCTCCGCCGACGGCGCCGCGCGCCGGGCGATGGAGCACGGGATGCGCCAGGTCGAGGTCTACGTCAAGGGACCGGGTGCCGGTCGCGAGCAAGCGATCCGGTCGCTCCAGGCCGCCGGCCTGGAGGTGAGCGCGATCACCGACGTCACGCCCATCCCCCACAACGGCTGCCGCGCCCCGAAGCGGCGCCGGGTCTGATCGGGGAGGGCAGGACATGGCTCGTTACACCGGATCCGTCTGCCGGCTCTGCCGTCGGGAGGGCGCCAAGCTCTACCTGAAGGGCAGCCGCTGCTACACGAAGAAGTGCGCCTTCGAGCGCCGCCCGACCCCGCCGGGCCAGCACGGCGTCCGCCGTCGCAAGGTCGGCGACTACGGCCTCCAGCTTCGCGAGAAGCAGAAGGTCCGCCGGGTCTACGGCGTGCTCGAGCGCCAGTTCCGCGGCTACTTCGACATCGCGGACCAGCGCTCGGGCGTCACCGGCGAGAGCCTCCTCCGCTTCCTGGAGCTCCGCCTCGACAACGTCGTCTACCGGCTCGGCTTTGCCAGCTCGCGGGCCCAGGCCCGCCAGCTCGTCGGACACGGCCACTTCGCCGTGAACGGCGTCCCAACGAACATCCCCTCCTACCAGGTGAAGCCGGGTGACCGGATCGAGGTCCGCGAAGGCCGCAAGGCGCGCGAGCCGTTCAAGCTGGCCAAGGAGACGCTCAAGTCCCACCAGGCGCCCGAGTGGCTGTCCGTCGATGCCGCGAAGCTCGGCGGGTCGGTTGCCGAGCTGCCCCGCCGCGACCAGATGCCGCTCGATCTCAACGAGCAGCTCGTGGTCGAGTACTACTCGAGGTAAGCCCCGCTCATGATCGAACTCGAGAATCCGCAGATCGAGCCCGTCGAGGAAGTCGGGACGTACGCCAAGTACGAGGCCGGCCCGCTCCAGGCCGGCTATGGCGTCACGCTCGGCAACGCCCTCCGCCGGGTCCTGCTGTCCTCGCTCGAGGGGGCGGCGGTCACGAGCATCCAGATCCGCGACGTCTACCAGGAGTTCTCGACGATCCCCGGCGTCAAGGAAGACGTCACCCAGATCGTCCTGAACGTCAAGAAGCTCCGCCTGAAGAGCTTCGCGACGCATCCGGTCCAGCTCCGCCTGATCAAGAGCGGCGCCGGGCAGGTGACCGCGGCGGACATCGCCGAGTCGGCGGATGTCGAGATTATCAACCCCGAGCTGGTCCTGATGACCCTCGACACGGACGACGTGACGATCGAGATGGACCTCACCGTCGAGCGCGGCGTCGGCTACCTCGGCGCCGAGCGAACCGAGCAGCTGCCGATCGGCGTCATCGCGATCGACGCGATCTTCACGCCCGTTCGCAAGGTCAACTACTGGGTCGAGAGCATGCGGGTCGGTCAGATGACCAACTACGACAAGCTCACGATCGAGATCGAGACCGACGGCACGACGAGCCCGGAGGAGGCCCTCAGCCGGTCGGCCGAGATCCTCGTCAACCAGTTCCGCCCGTTCGTCACGATCGGGATCGCGGCCGCGGTGGGCGAGCAGGCGGCGGGCGGCATCGCCCAGCTGCCCCCGAACATGCTCGACATGCCGATCGAGGAGCTCGATCTCCCGATGCGGGCCTACAACTCGCTCAAGCGGAACAACATCGTCAAGGTCGGCCAGCTCCTCCAGTTGAAGGACGACGACCTGCTCCGGATGCGCAACTTCGGCAAGAAGTCGCTCGACGAGATGAAGGAACGCCTCCGGATGCGCGGCTTCATCGTCCCGGAGACCGAGTCCGACGGGCTCGAGGACGGGCTCGAGGACGAGCCCTTCGGCGACGAGGGGGACGAGGCCTGAGATGGCGCACCGGATCGGCGGCCGCAAGCTCAGCCGGAAGCAGGGCCCGCGGCTGGCGCTGTTCAAGAACCTGACCGTGTCGGTCCTGCGCTACGAGCGCGTCCAGACCACCGAGGCGAAGGCCAAGGAGGTCCAGGGCCGGATCGAGCGGATGATCACGCTCGCGAAGCGGAATGACCTGACGGCCCGCCGGGCCGTCGTCGCCGCGTTCCCGAACGAGCCGCTCGTCGTGACGAAGCTCTTCGACGAGATCGCCCCGAAGTACGCCGACCGATCGTCGGGGTACACCCGGATCGTCAAGATCGGGATGCGCAAGGGCGACGCCGCCCCGATCGTCCAGATCGAGCTCGTCTAGGGCGGGCTCGCAACACGACCACATCTCACGCTCGAGAGAGCGTGCCGCGGCGCTACCGCGCCACGGTCGAATACGACGGAACGGACTTCGCCGGGTTCCAGGTCCAACGACGTGGGCTCCGGACGGTCCAGGGAGAGCTCGAGACCGCGCTTGCCCGCCTCAGCGATGGGGTGCGTCAACCGGTCGACGGGGCCGGCCGCACGGACGCCGGCGTCCACGCCGCGGGGCAGGTGATCGGTTTCACCTACGCCGGCCGCCTGGACGCCGCGGCGCTCGAGGCGGCGCTCAACGGCCTGCTCCCGCCGGACATCGCGATTCGCGGGGTCCGACGGACGCAGCCGGGGTTCCACCCACGTCGCGCGGCGCGGTCCCGGGAATACCGCTACACCGTCTGGAACGGGCCGCGCAGCCCGCTCCGCGAGCGTCACGCGCTCGGGGTCCGGGTCCCGCTCGACGTCGCCGCGATGGAGCGAGCCGGGCAGGCCTTCGTCGGCCGGCACGACTTCAGCGCCTTCGGGGCGTTGCTCGGGGACCGGACGCCGGTCCGGACCGTATTCGCGGTCCGGGTCCGGAGGCAGGGAGCGCTCGTGACGATCGACGTCCGGGCGGACGCCTTCCTCCGGGGCATGGTCCGGCGGATGGTCGCCGTCCTCCTGGAGGCCGGCAAGGGAAACATGAACGAAGAGGAGGTCCGGGCGGCGCTCGCCGCACGGACACCGGCCCGCAGCGGGGCAGCCGCCCCGGCCCACGGGCTCTGCCTCCGCCGCGTCGTCCTCGGACGGCGGCCGGGGCAGGAACGAGCAACGGAGATGACCTAGAACGATGAGCACGAAGACCTACGCGGTCCGCGAGAGCGAGATCGAGCGGCGCTGGTACGTCGTCGACGCGGCGGACGAGACCCTCGGCCGTCTCGCGTCGCGCATCGCGCGCGTGCTCGAGGGCAAGCACAAGCCGACCTATGCGCCGAACCTCGATTCGGGCGACCACGTGATCGTCCTCAACGCGTCGCGCATCGCGGTGTCGAGCAACAAGAAGGAAACCAAGCTCTACATCCGCCACAGCGGCCATCCCCAGGGCTACAAGGAGGAGACCCTCGGGCATCTCCTCGAGCGGCGCCCCGAGGAGGTCATCCGCCGCGCGGTCAAGGGGATGCTGCCGCGCAACCGCCTGGGCGCCCAGCAGCTGCGCAAGCTGAAGGTCTACCCCGGCACCG
>DATBPR010000373.1:0-3270 GCA_036561285.1 Candidatus Limnocylindrales bacterium
GATAGCGGCCGGCCTGGTAGGCGTCGGTCGGGATCGTGCCTCCGGAATCGAAGTCCCGGAGCCTCGAGGCGAGCTTCCAGAAGCCCGCTCGGGCCGCCGCGTCCGGGCCCTCGGCCTGGTCGGAGAGGGCGCTGATGACGACGGACTTGTCGACCCCGCCCGCGTCGATCGTGAAGATCGTGTTCGGCGCGTCGGCGATGCGTGGTTCGAAATAGGAATCCCGGGCGGTGCCGAGGGCGCCAGGGCCGAAGGCGAACGCGATGAGCTCCTGGATCTGGCCCTCGTCAAGCTTCGCGGTCCGCCAGGGAACGCCATGGACGACGCCCGCGGCGTCGGGCTGGGGGAACGTCTCGACCTTCGGCTGGAAGACGATCACGCCGTCGCCATAGAGCGTGAAGGTCGGGGCCTGGCTCGCGAGGAAGTCGATCGGGACGAAGCCGCCGCCCTCCTCGAGGCGAAGGATGACGTCGGTCGCGCCGGTCTTGTGGTCGATCACCCCGACGGTCGGGCCAGCCGGGATGGCCGGGGCCGGGGAGGTGTCGGGCGTGGCACCCGGGGAGCTGGGGGCGGGCGTCGCCGCGGCGCCGGAGCAGGCGGCGACGAGGGTCAGGACGAGCGGAAGCGCGGCAAGCCGGCCGGTGACGGGCCGGCGGTTCGAGAGGTCAGGCATGGGTTCCGGGACGTCGCGACCCGGTCATCGGTTCCCTTGCGGGTGGTGCACCCGCGCACCCGTTCGGCGCCGTCTCCCGCAGGCGCCCGCGCCAAACCTCGGTGTTTCCGGCGAATCTCGTCGCGAACGACCGATTTCCCTGCGAGGTTCGGCCGACAAAACCGCTTGACGTCGCGTCTATTCTGCGCGTCATGAGTTCCGGGTCCGAACCCGGTCGACCGTCGGTGATTGCCCTCCTGACACACCGATCGGCCTTCCGGCTCGGCGCGGGGGGCCGCGACGCAGTCCGGGGAGATTTGGACTCATCGGGAGGATCGAGAAAGGGTGTTCCAGGATCGGACCCTCACCTGTCGCGATTGCGCGGGTGAGTTCGTGTTCTCGAGTGGGGAACAGGCCTTCTTCTCCAGCAAGGGTCTGCTGAACGACCCGCAGCGATGCCCGTCGTGTCGGGCCGTTGCCAAGCGTGCCCGCACCGTCGGCGGGCCGAGGGAGTTCCACGCCGCCATCTGCGGCCATTGCGGAGGCCAGGCGGTCGTGCCGTTCGCTCCGCGCAACGACCGACCGGTCTACTGCAGCACGTGCTTCGACAAGGTGAAGGACGGAACGATCACGGAGGCCGCCCAGGTCTGAACCATCCGCGAGGGCGATCGCGCGGGAAGGGCGCGATCGATGGCAATCATCACGACGGCCGGCCCGATCGGGCCGGCCTCGTCGATTCCGGGACTAGACTGCGGGCCGCCCCACCATTGCCAGCCGAGCAGAGGAGACCGATCGCATGGGAGTCATCATCATCCGCGAGATGGTCGGCACGAGCCCGCGATCCTGGAGCGACGCCGCGCGTCAGGCGGTAGCGACGGCCTCGAAGACGGTCCGCAACATCCAGACGATCGAAGTGGTGAAATCGACTGCCGTGGTCCAGGACGGCGAGATCGTCGAGTACCGGGTGGAAGTCAAGATCGGCTTCGAATACGAGGGCTAGGTCCGCTCATACGAGGGCTAGGTCCGCTCAGCGAAGCGTTCGCCCGCGTAGGAGACAAAGCGCGTCTGGTTCTTCTTGAACCAGAGGTCGACGCCACCAGTTGGTCCGTTTCGGTGCTTGGCGAGCTTCAGATGGATGACCTCGCCTTCGGATTCGCCGTCGTCGGCTGGTCGGTCCTTGTCGCGATAGAGGAACATGACCAGGTCCGCGTCCTGCTCGATCGCACCGGACTCACGGAGGTCGGACAGCCGCGGCTCGTTCTCGTTTCGCATCTCGGGCTGGCGGCTGAGCTGGGACAGGGCGAGGACGGGAACACTCAACTCGCGGGCGAGGGCTTTGAGCCCGCGCGAGATTTCCGAGACCTCCTGGACGCGGTTGGCGTCGCGGCTGGTCGTTTGAGCTTGCATGAGCTGGAGGTAATCGACGATCACGAGGTCGAGTCCGGCTTCAGCATGCAAGCGCCGCGCCTTCGTCCGGAGCTCCATCGTGCTGATGCTCGGGGTGTCGTCGATATAGAGCGGAGCTTCGGACAGGGCGTTCATCGCTGGGGCAATCCGTGCGAAGTCCATCTCCTCCAGGAAGCCGTTGCGAAGTCGCTGACTGTCGATGTTCGCAACACTCGAGAGCAGCCTGAGCACCAACTGTTCCTTGCTCATCTCGAGGCTGAAGACGCCGACGCTCTTCTTCTCTTTCACCGCGGCATGCTCGGCGATGTTCAAGGCAAAGCTCGTCTTGCCCACGCTGGGTCGAGCCGCAAGGATGACCAAGTCGCTCTTCTGCAGACCAGTCGTGAGACCGTCGAGATCGATGAAGCCGGTCCGGACGCCGCTGATTTCGCCACGATGAGCATGGAGGTAATCGAGCCGGTCGTAGGCCTCATGAAGGAGCGAGTCGAGTTTCTGGAACCCTGAGGCGACTCGCTTCTGGCTGACAGCGAAGAGCTCCGCTTCGGCCCGGTCGATCGCCTCCTGGATCTCGGCCGGATCCTCGTAGCCGATTCCAGCGATCCGGCCAGCCGCTCCGATCAGGTTCCGCAGGACTGCTTTGCGCTCGACGATCCGGGCGTACTGGACAGCATGGACGGCAGTGGGCGTCGAGCTTGAAAGACTCGAGAGGTATGCACGACCACCAGTCGCCTCCAGCTCGCCCGATCGTTCGAGGGCCTCCGAGACCGTGACGATGTCGATCGGCTCCCGCCGCTCGAACAGGTCGAGCACCGCCTCGAAGATCTTGCCGTTCGCCTGCCGGTAGAAGTCCGCGGGCCGGAGGAACTCGGCGACCTCGACTACCGCATCACGGTCGATGAGGATCGCGCCGAGGACTGACTGCTCGGCCTCAGAACTTTGGGGTGGCAGGCGATCGATCACAGGCACCTCGAATCGTGACGGCGGGTCGTGTCACCTCGAGTGTCACGGCTCGGCCGATGTGCCCGATAGGGACTTGTCCCCGAACTTCGTCCACCGTTTCCGCCCGCCCGGTTGGCGAGCTGTGGAAACCCTGTGGACGACACTTAGCCTGACTGCGTTCGTCCGCCCGGACGGTTTCAGGGCTAGGCGCGACCGAGCAGCGGAGCGAGCGGGCTCGGACGCCCGTGAGCGAGAAGCGCAGGTCGCAACGACGC
>DATBPR010000374.1:0-2286 GCA_036561285.1 Candidatus Limnocylindrales bacterium
CGCATCAGCGTGCCGGCCTGGAGCGAGTCCACGACGCCGACACCGGGTGTGTAGAAGCCACCGAGGATCACGGTCTCGTCGATGAACGGCACGAATGCCTTGACCTCGGCCGGGGTCAGCAGCCGGGAGCCCTCGACGCCCCACGAGCGGGACGACGCGATCCGCCGCTTCAGCTCCTCCATCCGCTCGGGCGTCCGGGCGACCTCGATGCCGCCGGTCTCGCTGTACACGCCGAGCTCGCGGTACTGGCGAGCGCTCTCGATCGTGAACGCCGCCATCTCCTTGCTGTGGTCGACGAGGAAGATGAAGTTGGAGGCATGGCCGGTCGAGCCGCCCGGGTTCGGCAGCGTGCCCTTCTCGAGCAGGACGATGTCGCGCCAGCCGAGGCGGGCGAGGTGCCAGGCCAGGCTGTTGCCGACGATGCCGGCGCCGATGATGACGACGCGTGCCCGCGTCGGGACCGAACTCATCTCGTGTCTCCGCCCTCGCGCTGCTGGCCGCGCCGGCGGGTGACCGCGGGCACGGGCCGGATCGGGGTCCTCCTCCACGGATCCGGGTCGCCCATCCTACCCGTCCGGCGGGTCGCGGCGACACGCGATCCGGCGGGGCTGTCGGCGCGTGGCAGGGTGGTGTACCGTCGCCCGCACGTCGCCCTGACACCGATCAGGAGTCCCGCCCGTGACCTCCGTCGTCGAGCCCGGCACCGCCGTCACCGGTCCGTCCGCGGTTCCGCCTGCCGCGCCGGGCCCGGTCCCGGCCGCGAAGGCCGGCGGGCCGACGATCGCGGTCCGCGGCCTCTGGAAGGTCTTCGGGCCGGCGGAGGCGAAGGTCGCGCGGGCCGGCGCCGGTGCGGGCGCCGGGGCGTCCCGCGAGGGGCTCGAGCAGACCGTCCGCGACACGGGCGGGACGATCGCCGTGGAGGACGTGTCGTTCGACGTCCAGCCCGGCGAGGTCTTCGTCGTGATGGGCCTGTCGGGCTCCGGCAAGTCGACCCTCGTCCGCTGTCTGACCCGGCTCATCGAGCCGACGCTCGGCGCGGTGGACCTCGACGGCGAGGACATCCGGAAGGCGAGCCCCGAGCGACTGCGCGAGCTGCGCCGCCGGCGCTTCTCGATGGTGTTCCAGAACTTCGGGCTGCTCCCCCACCGTCGTGTGCTCGACAACATCGCCTTCGGGCTCGAGCTCCGCGGCGAGTCGAAGGCCCGGCGCCTCGAGCGGGCGGGCGAGATGCTCGGGCTCGTCGGCCTGGAGGGCATGGCCGAGCGCTACCCGGACGAGCTCTCCGGCGGCCAGCAGCAGCGCGTCGGACTGGCCCGGGCGCTGGCGGGCGACCCCGAGGTGATGCTTCTCGACGAGCCGTTCAGCGCCCTGGACCCGCTGATCCGCCGCGACATGCAGAACGAGGTCATCCGCCTCCACCGCGAGCTCGGCAAGACGATGGTGTTCATCACCCACGATCTCGCCGAGGCCCTGAAGCTCGGCGACCACGTGATGATCATGCGGGCCGGGCAGGTGGTCCAGATCGGCTCGCCCGAGGAGCTGGTGGCGCGGCCGGCGGACGACTACGTCGAGGACTTCGTCCGCGACATCGCCAAGAGCCACGTCCTGACGCTCCGCTGGATCATGCGCGACGCCGGACCCGACGACGCGATGGACGGCCCGATCTTCGCCCCGGACGCGATCATCCGGACGGCGCTCCACGCGGCGGCCGCCACCGACAAGCCGATCCGGGTGATGGCCGACGGGCGGGTCCTCGGCGTCGTCGACCGCGCGCGGATCCTCGAATCGATCGCCGGTGCCGAGGAGCGGGAGCCGGAGCCGGCCCGCGAGGCGCCGCCGGCATGACCGCCGTCCGCCTGCCCGCGACCTCCTTCGTCGGCCACGAATCGGCCCGGCGGGCGTTGCTCATCACGCTGCTCGGCGCGGCCGCGATCACCTGGATCCTCTTCCACGGCCAGGCGACGCTGCCCCACGACGATGACGTGCCGCTGTTCCGGAGCCTGAACGGCATCCGCGACTGGGTCGGTGAGAACCGCTCGATCCTCGACCCGGTGCGGTCGGGGATCGCGGGGCTCGTGGCGTTCTTCGACAACGTCATCGCGTCGCTCGGCTGGCCGGGCGTCATCGGCCTCGCCGGGGCGCTCGGCTGGATCTTCGGCGGTTGGCGGCTCACCGTCCTCGTCAGCGCCGGCTTCGCCTCGCTCGGGGCCCTCGGCCTGTGGGACGCGAGCATGGCGACCCTCAGCCTGATGCTCGCCGCCGTCTCGATCGCCCTGATCGTCGGCC
>DATBPR010000375.1:0-1789 GCA_036561285.1 Candidatus Limnocylindrales bacterium
GACGTCGGCAAGCCGATCAGCGACACCCGCTCGCTCGACATCCCGGACTCCGCGGCAACGATCCGCTGGCACGCCGAGGCGACCGACAAGCTCTACGACCAGGTGGCTCCGACCGGGCCCGGCGCCGTCGCGATGGTCGTCCGCGAGCCCCTCGGGGTCGTCGGGGCGATCGTGCCGTGGAACTACCCGCTCCAGATGGCGGCATGGAAGCTGGGGCCGATCCTTGCCACGGGCAACTCGGTCGTGATGAAGCCGGCGCAGGTGACCTCGCTGTCGCTGCTCCGGGTCGCGGAGCTCGGCGCGGAGGCCGGGATCCCGGACGGTGTCCTCAACGTCGTGACCGGGCCGGGCTCGGTGGTCGGCACCGCCATCGCTCGCCACCCGGGGATCGACGGCGTCGCCTTCACCGGCTCGACGGAGGTCGGCCGGACGGTCCTCGAGCACTCGGCCCAGACGAACCTCAAGCGGGTCGCCCTGGAGCTCGGCGGGAAGAGCCCCCAGATCGTCATGGCCGATGCCGCGAACCTCGACCGGGTCGCGGATCGGGTCGCGAACGCGATCTTCTGGAACATGGGCGAGAACTGCTCGGCCGGCAGCCGGCTCCTCGTCGATCGGCGGATCAAGTCGGGCCTCCTGGACCGGCTCGTCGGCCTCGTCGAGCGCGACTGGATCGTCGGCGACCCGATGGACGACTCCACCCGCGTCGGGCCGCTCATCACGAAGAGCCACATGGAGAAGGTCCTCGGCTACATCGAGGCCGGTCGCGCCGAGGGCGCCCGGGCGGTCGTCGGCGGCGGACGCGTCCGCGAGGACAGCGGCGGGTGGTTCGTCTCGCCGACGATCTTCGACCGGGCGACGAACCAGATGCGGATCGCCCGCGAGGAGATCTTCGGGCCGGTCCTGTCGGTCATCGAGTTCGACGGCGAGGACGAGGCGATCGCGATCGCGAACGACACGGACTACGGCCTCGCCGCCTCGCTGTACACGGAGAACGTCCGCACCGCGCACCGGATGGCGCGGGCGATCAAGGCCGGCGTCGTCGGCGTCAACAACTACTCCGAGGGCGACCTCACCACGCCGTTCGGCGGCTTCCGCCAGTCCGGGTTCGGCGGCCACGACAAGAGCGTCCACGCCCACGATCAGTACACCGAGCTGAAAACGATCTGGATCGACATGTGGGAGGGCTGACGCGAACCTGTCGCGTTCTGACCCTCCGGGCGGTCAGACTGCGGCCACCAACCTGAGGGAGGAAGCCGCATGACCCGCTCGGTGCTCGCCGACGCGTTCGACCACCACGTCTGGGCGACGCTCGTCGTCCTCGACCAGCTCGCGCCGCTCACCGACGAGCAGCTCGCCACGAACGTCCCCGGAACCTACGGGACGGTCATCGACACGGCGCGCCATCTCGTCGGGGCCGACCGCTGGTACCTGTTCACGCTGACGAACGGCGCCGTCGAGGAGATCGAGGAAGCGACGATGGACGTCGCCGCCCTGCGCGCCGCGATGGAACCCGACGCGGCCCACTGGCAGGCGCTCGTCGAGACGGACCTCGACCCGGACGAGCAGTTCACCCTCCATCGCGAGGACGGCTCGAAGAGCCACGCCACGTGGGGCGTTCGTCTGGCCCAGGCGATCCACCACGGGACCGACCACCGGAGCCAGCTCTGCACGGCGCTGACCTCGTTCGGGATCGAGCCGCCCGAGATCGACGTCTGGGCGTGGGCCTTCCCGCTCGGCAAGCACTGGGACGACTGACCGACCGACGCGTCGCTGCCCTCAGTACCGGCGG
>DATBPR010000376.1:0-13473 GCA_036561285.1 Candidatus Limnocylindrales bacterium
GATCGACACGCTGGCATGGTTCTTGGCCGCCGCCCGGACCATCGACGGGCCGCCGATGTCGATCTCCTCGACGAGCTCGTCGAAGGTGATCCCCTGCCGATCGGCGGCCGCGGCGAACGGGTAGAGGTTGACGACGACCAGCTCGAATGGGGCGATCCAGGCGGCGACGAGCTGGCGGCGATGGTCGGCGAGCCGGCGGTCGGCCAGGACCCCCGCGTGGATCCGCGGGTGGAGGGTCTTCACCCGGCCGTCGATCATCTCCGGCGCTCCGGTGACCGCAGCGACGTCCGTGACGGGCAGTCCGGCATCGCGCAGGGCCCGGGCGGTTCCGCCGGTCGAGACGAGCTCGAAGCCTTCGGCCACGAGGCCGCGGCCGAGCTCGGGCAGGCCGGTCTTGTCGGAGACCGACAGGAGGGCTCGGCGGGGCACCGGCAGGCGCGACTCCGCCGTCTCGACGTCGAGCACGACGGTCCGGCCGGCGTCCGGCGCCGCGACCGCGCCGGCGAGGAACCGCGCCACGACCTGCGGCAGGAGCCGGTGCTCGACCGCCTTGATCCGTTCGTGGAGAGCCGTCTCGTCGTCGTCGTCCCGGATCGGGACCGCCTCCTGGGCGACGATCGGGCCGCCGTCAAGCGTCGCGTCGACGAAATGGACAGTCGCGCCGGTGACCTTCGCGCCGTGGGCCAGCGCGTCGCGGACCGCATGGGCACCCGGGAACGCCGGCAGCAGGCTCGGATGGGTGTTCAGGATCCGGCCGGCGAACGCGTCGAGGACCGCCGGCCCGATGATCCGCATGTAGCCGGCCAGGACGACGACGTCCGGCCGGGCGCCGTCGAGGACGTCGCGGAGGACGTCATCCGCGCCATCGGGAACGAGGGCGATGTCGATTCCCTGCTCCGCCGCCGACTGGAGGGCGGGACAGGCCCGATCGGCGACGACGAGCACGATCTCGCCACCGACCTCGCCGCGAGCTGACGCGGCGTGGAGCGCACGGAGGTTGGAGCCGGTCCCCGAAACGGCGACCGCGATCCGTCCGCTCACCGAACCGCCTCGATCGGCCCCTCGACATAGCGCGGACCGTCCTCGCCGTCGCGAGCGACGACCTCGCCGATGACGGCCGCCTCGAGACCTTCCACGCCGAACGACTCCACCGCGGCGGTCACCCGATCCGCTGCCACGACGGCGACCATCCCGATCCCGGCGTTGAACGTCGCCCGCGTCTCGGCATCATCCAGGCCGGCGAGCGCGGCGATCAGTCGGATGACCGACGGCACGCGCCAACTCGCGGGGTCGAGGCGGACCGCCAGGTCCTCCGGCACCGCCCGCGGCACGTTCGTCGCGAGCCCGCCGCCGGTGACGTGGGCCAGGCCGCGGACGTCCGCTCCCGCCGCGCGGAGGGTCGCCCGCGCCCGCCGCAGCGCTCCGGCGTAGATCGTGGTCGGTGTCAGGAGCACCTCGCCGAGCGTCGCGAGCCCGTGCTGGGGCTCCGCCGCGATCGCCCGGGCGGCCGCCTCCACGCCGAGCGTCCGCTGGAGCTGCTCCTGGTACGGCCGGGCGAGGTCGAGGTCCCAGCTCGCGATCAGCGACCGGACGAGCGAGTAGCCGTTGCTGTGGAGCCCGCTCGACGGCAGGCCGAGCAGCACGTCGCCTGCCCGGGCGGCCGTCCCGTCGAGCCGCTCGTCGGCCTCGACGACCCCGACGCAGAACCCGGCGAGGTCGAACTCGCCGGGCTGCATCAGCCCGGGATGCTCGGCCGTCTCGCCCCCGACCAGCGCACAGCCGGCATCCCGGCAACCGTCGGCGATGCCGGAGACGAGCTCGGCGACCTGCTCCGGGTCGAGCCGGCCGACCGCCACGTAGTCGAGGAAGAACAACGGCTCGGCACCGCTGCAGGCGACGTCGTCGGCGCACATCGCGACGAGATCGCGCCCGATCGTGTCGTAGCGGCCGACCGCGGCGGCGATCGCGGTCTTCGTGCCGACCCCGTCGGTCGACGAGATCAGCACGGGTGCGCGGTAGCCGGAGGGGATCGTGACCGCCGAGCCGAAGCCCCCGAACCCGCCGAGCACCTCGGGCCGGTGGGTCGACTCGACAGCCGCCCGCATCAGGTCGACCGCGCGCTCGCCGGCGGCGACGTCCACCCCGGCCGCCGTGTACGCCGGTCGTGTCTCAGCCACGGCTCGCGACGAGCGCATCCTCCTCGAGGAGGAACTTCCGCGACGCGATGTCGTACGGGACCGGCTCCGGATACCGCCCGTCGAAGCAGGCGAAGCAGAACCGGTCGTACGGCAGGTCGAGCGCGGCGAGGACGCCGCGGATCGACAGGTAGCCGAGCGAGTCCGCACCGATGAAGTCCCGGATCTCGTCGACGGAGTGGGTCGAGGCGATCAGCTCCGTCTCGACCTGGGTGTCGATCCCGTAGAAGCACGGGTGGTAGATCGGCGGGGCGCTGATCCGGAGGTGGACCTCCGCGGCGCCCGCCTTCCGGAGCAGGGCCACGATCTGCTTGGTCGTCGTGCCCCGGACGATCGAATCGTCGACGACGGTCAGGCGCTTGCCGCGGACGACCTCGCGGAGCGGGTTCAGCTTCATCGTGACGCCGCGGTGGCGCATCGTCTGGCTGGGCTGGATGAACGTGCGACCCGTGTAGCGGTTCCGGACGAGGCCCTCGCGGAACGGGATCCCGGACACCTCGGCGTAGCCGGCCGCGGCCGGGGCGCCGGTGTCCGGGACGGGCATCACGAGGTCGGTGTCCGCCGGGTGCTCGCGAGCGAGCTCCTCCCCCATTCTGCGGCGCGCCTCGTAGAGGTTGCGTCCCTCCATGTACGAGTCCGGGCGGGCGAAGTAGATCAGCTCGAAGACACACAGGGCGTGGGGTCCCGCCGGGGCGTGGCGGACGGAGCGCGGCGCCCGGCCGGCCTCGAGGACGACGATCTCGCCGGGCTCGACGTCACGGACGAAGTCGGCGCCCACGATGTCGAGCGCGGTCGTCTCGCTGGCGAGCACCCAGCCGGCCCGATCGTCGTCGTCCGCCTCCGCGGCGGACCACAGCCCGGGGATCGCGAGACGCTCCGCGGACGTCGCCCGCAGCGAGTCGGCCGGGAGCCGCCCGAGGACGAGCGGCCGGAACCCGAACGGGTCGCGGACCCCGATCACCCGCCGCTCGTCGAGGATCACGAGGCTGTAGGCCCCGTGGACCCGGGGCAGGACGCGCACGAGTGCGTCGACCGTGTCCGCTGCCGGCTCGTCGGCGAGGAGGGCGGTCAGGAGCTCGGTGTCCGTCGAGGCCGGCAGCCGCGTGCGGCCGCCCCGGAGCTGGCCGAGCAGCTCCCGCGTGTTCACGAGGTTGCCGTTGTGCCCGATCGCGAGGGCCCGCCGCGGCCCGAGGCGGAACGTGGGCTGGGCGTTCTCCCAGACCGTCGAGCCGGTGGTCGAGTAGCGGCAGTGCGCGATCGCCAGCTCGCCCTTGAGCGACGGCAGCCGCCGCTCGTCGAGGACCGACGCGATCATCCCGAGGTCCTTGTAGAGCATCAGCTGCTCGCCGTCGCTCACCGCGACCCCGGCGGATTCCTGGCCGCGATGCTGGAGGGCGAAGAGCCCGAGCGACGCGATCGCGGCGGCGCTCTGGTCCGAGCCCGAGCCCGGCGGCAGGACGACGCCGAACACGCCGCACATCAGCGGACCTCCCAGCCGAGCGCCCGCGCAAGGCCGCCATCCCACGCATGGCGGAGCTCGTCGAGACCGACGATCAGGGCGTCGGCGACGCGGCTGCCGCGATCCTCCGCGGCGCCGGTCGCGCCGGAGCCGTGGAGCTCGACGACCAGCCGCGGGCCCGGCGCGTCGGCGCTCTCGTCGTCGACGCCGCTCCCCGGCGCACCGACCTCGCCGATGTCCCGGATCGGCAGGCCGTGGTGGCGAGCGAGGAGGACGAGGGCGGGCACATGACGGGGCACGGCCGAGACGACGAGTCGCGACGGGCTCTCCCCGAAGAGGTCGACCGCCGGCGAGCTCGCGACAGGCAGCCGGACCAGCGCGCCGATCCCGGGACCGTGGCGGTCGCCGGCCCAGAGGCAGCATTCCGCCAGCGCGACGGCGAGGCCGCCGCCCGACACGTCCTGGGCCGAGGCAAGCAGGCCGCGCTCGGCGGCCTCGCGGACGAACGCCTGGACCCGCCGTTCCCGGTCCAGGTCCAGCGACGGCGGGCCGTCCTCGGCCGCCAGGCCCGCGAGCGCGGCGTAGGCGCTCCCGGCGAGACCCGGCGTCGATTCCCCGACGAGGAGGATCCGGTCGCCGGCCCGCCGCCAGCCCGGACGGACGAGCGTCCCGACGTCCTCGAGCAGTCCGACGACCCCGATCTCCGGGGTCGGGGCGATCGCGCCCGCGGGCGACTCGTTGTAGAGCGACACGTTGCCGCCGGTGACCGGCACGCCGAGGGCGCGGCAGGCGTCGGCGAGGCCGCGGACGCCTTCGGTGAGCTGCCAGAAGGCCTCCGGCCGGGTCGGGTCCCCATAGTTGAGGCAGTTCGTCACGCCGAGCGGCCGCGCGCCGGTGATCGCGACGTTGCGCGTCGCCTCGGCGACGCTCATCGCCGCGCCGAGCCAGGGATCGATCGCGCCGATCGCCTGGTTGCCGTCGGTCGTGGCCACGAGCGCCTTCGTCGTCCCCTTGATGCGGATCACCGACGCCCCGTGGCCCGGTCCCTCGACGGTGTTCGCCTGCACGGACGAGTCGTACTGCTCGTAGACCGCGCGGCGGCTCGCGAGGTTGGCCGAGCCGAGCAGCGCGACGAGGACCGCGCCGGGATCCATGCCCCGCTCCGGCAGGCCGTCCGTCCCGCTCGCCGCGCTGTCGGCCGCGCCCGGGGCCGGGGCGTGGCGACGGCGGACCGGCGCCGCGGCCAGCCGCTCGTGGACGATCGCATCGCTCGTCAGGGCCGCGGCCGGGATCCGGGCGAGCTCCGCCCCGTTCTCGGCGACGATCGCGATGTCACCATCCGCTGTGACTCGCCCGATGACCGCGACCGGCAGCCCCCACCGCTCGCAGACGGCGCGAACCGTGTCCCAGCGGTGCGGCTCGACGATCGCGAGCATCCGCTCCTGGGACTCGCTGATCAGGACCTCGAAGGGTTCCATCGCAGGCTCGCGACGCGGGATCGCGGCGAGCTCGATCCGCATGCCGGTGCCGGCCCGGTCCGCGGTCTCCGACGTCGCGCAGGTGATCCCGCCGGCACCGAGGTCCTGCAGGCCGACGACCAGCCGGTCGCGGATCAGCTCGAGGGATGCCTCGATGAGCAGCTTCTCCGCGAACGGATCCCCCACCTGGACCGACGGCCGCTTCGATGGGTCGTCGTCGGCGAAGGTCGCGCTCGCGAGGACGCTCGCCCCGCCGATCCCGTCGCGGCCGGTCGTCGAGCCGAAGAGGACGACGAGGTTGCCGACGCCCGGCGCGGCCGCCAGAGTCAGGTCGCGCTCCTCGAGCAAGCCGATCGCCATGACGTTGACCAGCGGGTTGCCCTGGTAGGACGGGTCGAAGACCAGCTCGCCCCCGATCGTCGGGACGCCGACGCAGTTCCCGTAGCCGCCGACCCCGGCGACTACGCCCTCGACGAGGTGCCGTGTCCGCGGGTCGCCCGGATCGCCGAACCGGAGGGCGTCCAGCACGGCGACCGGCCGGGCGCCCATCGTGAAGATGTCGCGGAGAATCCCGCCGACGCCGGTCGCGGCGCCCTGGGTGGGCTCGACGGCGCTCGGGTGGTTGTGCGACTCGATCTTGAAGGCCACCGCGAGCCCGTCGCCGATCGAGATCACCCCGGCGTTCTCGCCCGGCCCGGCGACGACTCCGTCCTCGGCCGTGCCCGTCGGGAGCGTCCGGAGGAGCGGCCTTGAGCTCTTGTACGAGCAGTGCTCGCTCCACATCACGCTGAACATCGCGAGCTCGAGCTCGTTCGGCTCCCGGCCGGCCAGCCGCTCCCGGATCGCGACGAGCTCGTCGTCGGTGATGCCGAGCCGGCGATGGAGCGGCTCCTGGTCCTCGACCGCCACGGGCGCCTCCGCCACGCTCATCCGGGCGACCCCGCGGTGACCAGGGCCGGCCCACCGGCCCGCTCGAGCTCGGCCGCCGAGGCGACGAACGAGGCGATGATCCCGAGGCCGTCGTCGCTGCCGAGGACCGCCTCGACCGCCGTCTCCGGATGCGGCATGAGGCCCGCAACGTTGCCCGCCGTGTTCAGGACCCCCGCGATGGCCCGCAGGGAGCCGTTCGGGTTCGCGCGGTCCTCCTCGCCGCCGGCGGCGGATCCGTCGGGACGGACGTACCGGAACAGGACCTGGCCGGCCCCCTCCAGCTCGTCAAGGGTCGCCTCGTCGGCGTAGTAGGCGCCCTCGCCGTGGGCGACGGGCATCCGCAGCGGCCGTCGCCCGCCGATCGCCCGGGTGAACGCGGTGTCGAGCCGCTCCGGCGCGATCGACACCTCCCGCGAGACGAAGCGCAGGCCCCGGTTGCGCAGCAGGGCGCCGGGGAGAAGGTGGGCCTCGGTGAGCACCTGGAAGCCGTTGCAGATCCCGAGGACCGGGCCGCCCTCATCGGCGAACCCGCGGATCGCGCGGACGATCGGGCTGAACCGGGCGATCACGCCGGCACGGAGGTAGTCGCCGTAGGCGAACCCGCCCGGGACGAGGATCCCGGCGACGCCGTCGAGCGAGACGTCCTCGTGCCACAGCGTCACCGGCTCCGCGCCCGCGACCTCCAGCGCGTTGACGGCGTCGATGTCCCGGTTCGAGCCCGGGAAGACGACGACCCCGATCCGGACGCTCACGACGCGCCGTCTCCGTTCGCGTCGCCGGCCGCGCCGACGAGCGACGACGTCGCCCCGACCGTCTCGACGTCCCACGCCTCGATCAAGGGGTTCGCGAGGAGCTCGCCCGCCAGCCTCTCGACGACCGCCCGCGCGGCGGCCTCGTCGACCGCTGTCACCGTCAGCTCGATCCGCCGGCCGACACGGACGTCATGGACCCCGTCGATCCTGAGGTGGCCGAGGCTGCCCTCGACGGCCCGGCCCTGCGGGTCGAGGATCCCGGGCTTCGGCCGGACGTTGACGGCGAACCGCACCTCCGTGGCGCGCGCCGCCGGCGCCGATCCCTCGCTCACGCGCCGACCAGGTCGTCGTCGAGGTAGCGCTGGAAGCTCGCGCCGGTGATCCGCTCGAACGCCTCGACGTATCGCGCCCGCGTCCCGGCGACGACCTCGCCGGGGAGCTCCGGTCCGGGCGGCGTCTTGTCCCAGTCCAGCGTCTCGAGGTAGTCGCGGACGTACTGCTTGTCGAAGCTCGCCTGGGCCCGGCCCGACTCGTAGTCCGCGGCGTCCCAGAACCGCGAGCTGTCCGGCGTCAGGACCTCGTCGATCAGGATCAGCTCGCCCGTGGCCGGATCGATCCCGAACTCGAACTTCGTGTCCGCGAGGATGATCCCCGCGGGCTCCGCGATCTCGGATCCGCGCTGATACAGCGCGATCGCCAGCCCGGCGACCCGCTCGGCCACGTCGCGCCCGACGAGCGCCGCCGCCTCGTCGATCGAGATGTTCTCGTCGTGGCCCTGCTCGGCCTTCGTCGAAGGCGTGAACAGCGGCTCCGGCAGCCGGTCGCTCTCTCGCAGCCCGGCGGGCAGCGGGATCCCGCAGACGGCGCCCGTCCGGCCGTAGTCCTTCCATCCGGAGCCCGCGAGATAGCCGCGGACGATCACCTCGATCGGGAGCGGCTCCACCCGGCGGCACAGCATCATCCGGCCCCGCAGCTCGTCGGCGTCGCCGGGCACCCCGCCCGGGATCTCCTCGGGCGCCACCCCGACGAGGTGGTTCGCGACGAGCTCGCCGGTCCGCGAGAACCAGAACCGCGACAGGCCGGTCAGGACGCGGCCCTTGTCGGGGATCGCGGTCGGAAGGACGACGTCGAAGGCGCTCAGGCGGTCCGACGCCACGAGCAGCAGGCGATCGTCCGAGACGGCGTACAGGTCGCGGACCTTGCCGGAGCGAAGGAACGTGTCAGCGAGCGGCATCGAGCTGGGCCTCCAGGCTGTCGAGACGGGCAATGACGGCAGGGACATGGCGGAGGACGGCGGTGTCGTCGAAGCAGGCGTCGAGCCGGGCGAGACTGATGCGCTTCGCCACCTCGGGGTCGACGGCCAGGAGGTCGCGGAGCGGGGCACGCTCATCGGCGGCGCGGAGCGCGGCGCGCTGGACGATCGCGTAGGCCGCTTCGCGGCTCATCCCGCCGCCCTCGACGAGGAGCCCGAGGACGCGGCTGCTGGCGTGCAGCCCGAGCCCGCGCTCGATGTTCTCGCGCATCCGCTCCGGCCGGACGACGAGCCCGTCGATGAGCTCCGCGGTCCGCACGAGCATGTAGTGGAGGAGGATCGTGGCGTCGGGCAGGATCACCCGCTCCGCGCTACTGTGGCTGTTGTCGCGCTCGTGCCAGAGCGGCTGGTCCTCCATCGCGGTGACGGCGTAGCCGCGGAGCAGCCGGGCCAGCCCGGCGATCCGCTCGGCGAGGATCGGGTTGCGCTTGTGGGGCATCGCGCTCGAGCCCTTCTGGCCGGCCTTGAACGGCTCCATCACCTCGCCGATCTCGGTGTGCTGGAGGTTCCGGATCTCGGTCGCGAACCGCTCCAGCGACCCGCCGAGGATCGCGATCGCCGTGACCAGCGCCGCGTGACGGTCGCGCTGGACGATCTGGGTGCTGACCGGGTCCGCATGGAGCCCGAGCTCGGCGAGGACCTCCGCCTCGACGTCCGGCCCGAGATGGCTGTACGTCCCGACCGGCCCGGAGATCTTGCCGGTCGCGATCTGGTCGTTGGCCTCGGCGAGCCGGCGTCGTCCGCGATCGACCTCGAACGCCCAGCCGGCGAGCTTCAGCCCGAACGTGATCGGCTCGGCATGAACGCTGTGGGTCCGCCCCATCATCAGCGTGTCGGCCTCGCTGCGGGCGCGGGCGACGAGCGTCGCCAGCAGCCGGTCGGCGGCGCGGAGTAGGAGCCCGCCAGCGTCGCGGAGCTGGAGCGCGAGGGCGGTGTCCACGACGTCGCTGCTCGTCAGCCCGAGGTGGAGGTAGCGGCCCTCCGGCCCGACGGTCTCGGCGACCTGGCTGACGAAGGCGATGACGTCGTGATCGGTCGTCTTCTCGATCTCCGCGATGCGTTCGGGGTCGACGCTGGCGCGCGCCTCGATCGTGGCGAGGGCCTCCGCGGGCACGGCGCCGCGAGCCGCCTGGGCGCGGCTGACGGCGAGCTCGACCTGGAGCATCGCCTCGAACCGGGCCCGCTCGGTCCACACCGCGCCCATCTCGGGGAGCGTGTAGCGCCGGATCACGACGCCGCACCGACGGCGGTGGGGGCGAGCTCCGCCGGCAGCCCGATGTCGTGGCGCCGCTGGATGCCGGCCCACGAGATCGCATCGGCCGCCGCCTCGGCGGCCTCGCGGGACGCGGACGGATCGGTCCCGCGCCCGACCACCGTCAGGACTCGACCTCCGGCAGTCTCCCAACCGCCAACGGGCGCCGCGCGGGTCGCCGCGTGGAACACAATGGCTTCGAGCTCGCGGGCGCGATCGAGCCCGTCGATCGGCTCCGGGCCCGCCGGAGCGCCCGGGTACCCCGCGGCGGCGAGGACGATTGCCGTGGTCGCCCCCGGCAGGGTCGGGATCGGGCGGCGGTCGTCGAGGTGGCCCTGGGCAGCGGCGAGGAGGAGCGGCCCCAGCGGCGCGGCGAGCCGCGGCAGGATCCCCTGCGTCTCGGGATCCCCGAAGCGGGCGTTGAACTCGAGCAGCCGCGGGCCGGCGGCGGTCAGCATCAACCCGGCGTAGAGCGCGCCGCGGAAGGGCGTCCCGCGCCGGGCCAGCTCGGCCAGGACCGGCCGGTGGAACCGGTCGAGGATCGCCTCTGCCGCGTCGTCCGGCAGGTCCTGGAGCGGCGACACGGCGCCCATCCCGCCCGTGTTCGGGCCCGTGTCGCCGTCGCCGAGCCGCTTGTGGTCGCGCGAGATCGGCAGCGCCACCGCGCGCCGGCCGTCGCACAGGGCGATGACGCTCGCCTCCGGCCCGGCCAGCCGCTCCTCGACGACGAACGCGTCCGGCTGCTCCGAGATCGCCTCCGCCGCCTCGTCCAGCGACTCGCAGACGGTGACGCCCTTGCCGGCCGCCAGTCCGTCGGCCTTGATGACGACCCGGCCGACCGCGGCGAGGCCCATCGCGTAGGCCAGACCCGCCGACGGATCCGTCTGGGCGAACGCCCGGCCCCGGGCGATCGGGACGCCCGCCGCCTCGGCGACCTCCCGGCAGAACGCCTTCGAGCTCTCGATCCGGGCCGCGGCGGCGCTCGGCCCGAAGACCGCGAACCCGGCGTCCGCGAGCGCATCGGCCACCCCGGCGGCCAGCGGCGCCTCCGGCCCGATGACGACGAGCTCGGCGGCGAACCGCCGGGCGCTCGCGACGACGGCCCGACCGTCGAGAGGATCCACCGACTCGCAGCGGACGCGCGGCTCCGTCGCGATCCCGTCGGATCCGGGCGCGACGAGGACCTCGTTGACGCCCGGCTCGGCCGCGAGCCGCCAGGCCAGGGCATGCTCGCGCCCGCCACCACCGACGATCAGGATCCGGGTCGGCTGGACCAGGGCGCCGGCGCCGCTCACGCGCTCGCCACAGCTCGATGGCGGATCGGCCGCCAGGCCCGCTCGATCGTCTGCGTTCGTTCCGGCCCGACCGAGACCAGCACGATCGGTGCGCCCGCGTGCTCCTCGAGCGCGGTGACATAGCGGCGCGCGGCCTCCGGCAGGTCGCTCAGCGACCTGACGGCGTGGATCGGCTCGCTCCAGCCGTCGAACGACTCGTAGACCGGGCAGGCGCGCCCGAGAAGGTCGGCCGACGAGGGCCAGGCCTCGACCCGGCGGCCGTCGATCTCGTAGGCGATGCAGAGCCGGATCGGATCGACGCCCGACAGGATGTCGAGCTTGTTCAGCATGATCGAGCTGACGCTGTTGACGAGCACCGCGTAGCGCGCGGAGACGGCGTCGAACCAGCCGACGCGGCGGGCGCGGCCGGTCGTCGTGCCGACCTCGTGGCCGCGGGTCGCAATCGCCGCCCCGATCTCGTCGGTGAGCTCGGTCGGGAACGGTCCCGCACCGACCCGCGTCGCGTAGGCCTTCATGACGCCGAACACCTCGTCGACCTGACGCGGCCCGATCCCGCCGCCCGTGCAGGCGCCGCCCGCGATCGGCGAGGACGAGGTCACGTATGGATACGAGCCGTGGTCGAGGTCGAGGAGCGTGCCCTGGGCGCCCTCGAGCAGGACGTGGTCGCCACGGGCAAGGGCGTCCTGGACGAGCCACGTGACGTCGACGAGGAGCGGCGCGAGCCGCTCGCCCCAGGCCAGCCCCTGGTCCACGAGGACATCTACCTCGAACCGCGCCTCGGCGCCGAGGGCGGCGAGGAGGGCGTTCTTCTCCGGAACAGTCCGCTCGAGCTTCGTCCGCAGCGCGGCCTCGTCGAGGAGGTCCTCGAGGCGGACGCCCGCGCGCGACGCGCGATCCTCGTAGGCGGGCCCGATCCCCCGGCCGGTGGTCCCGACCTTCGCCCCGGCGAGCCGCGCCTCGCGGGCCACGTCGAGCGCCCGGTGGTACGGCAGGATCACGTGCGCGGCGAAGCTCGCCCGGAGCCGGCTCGTGTCGATGCCGCGCGCGGTCAGCGCATCGAGCTCGTCGATCAGCGTCGCGGGGTTGACGACGACGCCCGGCCCGATGAGCGGGACGATGTGCGGGTAAAGGATCCCGGACGGGACGAGGTGGAGCTTGAAGACCTCGTCGCCGAGCATCAGCGTGTGGCCGGCGTTGTCGCCGCCCTGGTAGCGGACGACGAGGGCCGTCTGCTCGGCGAGGAAGTCGGTGGTCTTGCCCTTCCCCTCGTCGCCCCACTGGAGCCCGACGATGACGGTCGCCGGCATCAGCGCGACCCGGACACGAAAGAACCCCGGTCCACGCCGGGGTTCCGGATACACCACTCCCTCGTTCCCTCGCCGCCGAACTGGCGAGGCGGTTCGTCGAAGGTGCTCATCCGCCTCGCGGGACGAATGACGCGCCTCCCTCGAGCAACGGCCGATCTCCTGTCAGGGCGGGCGAACCCGCGGTCGGTTCGAGGACCGGCCGAGTATACCAGCGGCGACCTGCCCGGCGGCGCTCGGTCCGGTGCCCGATGGGACGTTCGGTGGCGAGCGGGCAGGACCTCCGGCATGGCCGATCCGCGGGGCCTGCCAGTCACACTGGCGACGTGACGCGTCTCCTGGGGGGCCTGGCGCTCCTTGCCTCGTTCGGTCTCATCGCGGCCTGGATCGCCGTTCCGACGGCCTTCGATTCCTGGTTCAGCGAAGGGGCCCACTCGTTCATCGCCGCCGTGATGGCCGCCCTGGTCGGCGTCGTGATGACGGCGCTGCTCGTGTTCGCCTATTCACGGTTCCGGCTGCCGCGCCTCGTCAAGGCCGCGGAGCGGATGGCCGAGGGCGAGCTGGGCGTGACGGTCGGCGCCAAGCCCGCGGGCGGCGGCCTCGAGGGCCGCCTCGCGCGCGCGCTCGATCGGCTGTCCGCCGCGATCGTCGAGACGACCGACGCCGCGTCGGTCGACCGTCTGACCGGCGTGAGCAACCGGGGCACGCTCCTGGCCTCGCTGTTCGCGGAGGTCGAGCGGGCCAACCGCTACGAGCGTCCGCTGTCGGTCGCGTTCGTCGACATCGACCACTTCAAGTCGGTCAACGACACGTACGGCCATTCCGTCGGCGACGTCGTGCTCCGGGGCGTGGCCCAGACGATCAAGGACAACCTCCGACTCACCGACGCCGTCGGCCGTTACGGCGGCGAGGAGTTCATGCT
Source organism: Candidatus Limnocylindrales bacterium (assembly GCA_036561285.1). Lineage (GTDB taxonomy): Bacteria > Chloroflexota > Limnocylindria > Limnocylindrales > CSP1-4 > CF-46. Next base: position 12,900 of record DATBPR010000376.1, read on the forward strand.
CCTGCTCACCGAGACGAATGTCGAGGAGGGCTCCGTCCTCACCGAGAAGCTTCGCAACCTCGTCGCGAGCCGGCGGTTCCCGGTCGAGACCGGCCAGGAGATCAGCGTCACGATCTCGATCGGGATCGCCGGCGGTGGTGGGGGCCTGCTCCGCACCGACACGCTGGTCCGCGATGCCGACGCCGCGATGTACTCGGCGAAGTCGCTCGGGCGGAACCAGACCTACGTGTTCGCGGAGCCGGACGAGGACGCCCGGGTCCCGCGCGCGCCGATCTCGCCGGCCGGCCGGGCCCTCGCCTTCGAGATCGGGCGGAGCGCCCGGGACGCCGCCACGGCGAGCCTGACCTCCGTGATCTCGCCCCTGCCCCACTATCGCGGCCAGCCGTCGGCCCTGATCGCGGCCATCGTCACGATCATGGCCCGCAACCTCGACCTGGCGGAGGGCGAGGTGGAGCGGATCCGGGTCGCGGCGCTGCTCCACGACGTCGGCAAGGTCGCCGTGCCGGAGGAGATCCTCGAGAAGCCCTCGGCGCTCACCTCGACCGAATGGCGGACCGTCGTCCAGCATCCCCGG
>DATBPR010000377.1:0-2569 GCA_036561285.1 Candidatus Limnocylindrales bacterium
GTGCGTCCGGCGACCACGCGGCCCGGGCGCGGGTCACCGCCGTCAGGACATCGCGCTCGAAGGCCATCAGCCCGCGAACCGCATCCACGAGCGCCGGCAGCTGGTCGTGGCGCTGCTGGAGGATCACCTCGATGTTGGCCCAGGCCTTCTCGATCCGCCGCTCGAGGGCGACCACGTCGTTGTAGATCACCACGAGGAAGAAGACGACGATCAGGCCGAGCAGCCCGACGGCGAATCCCGCAGCCAGACTCACCGGCGTCACGACGCGCCACCGAGCACGACCGCGAGGGTCATCGCCGAGGCAATCGCGACGATCGCCCCGAACAGGCCGACCAGGATCGGGCCACGAGTCCGGGCGATGACAGCCGCCGGGGCGCCGACCGTCACGAGCAGCGGCGCGTCGTCCGCGCTCGCGAGCACGAGCGCCTCCGGGGCGATCTCGAAGGCGTCGCGGGCACGGGCCTCGAGGCCCGGGTCGGGTGGCGGCGGTTTGTTCGCCTCCGGATCGAGGACGGGCGACCGGACGGGCCGGCCGATCCCGAAGCCCTCGATCGCGGCATTGCCCCACGCAACGGCGGGAGTCGCGGCCAGCTCGCCGGCGGCCCGCGCGGCGGCGAGGTCCGCCGCGACCTCCGGGTCGGTGGCGGACACCATCGAGACATCGAGCAGGTTGGCCGTCGTCGGATCGGACAGGTCGGAGAAGGGGAGGACCTGGCCGACCACCGTCACGACGTCACCGGCCTCGATCCGAGCTTCCGTGTAGTGGCGGTTGCTCCCGGCGATCGCCAGCCGCTCGGCCCCGCCGAACAGGACGTTGCCACCGGCCGGCAGCGGCCGCGACCATGGATCCGCCGACGGATCCCGGACGGTGAGGAGCGCCGCGATCTGCGACTCTCGGTCCAGACCGGGCCCGAACGCCGAACCCACCCGCGGCTGGAGGCCAGGCGGGTCGCCGTCCCAGCGGCCGCTGTGCTCGTCGAAGCGATCGGGCACGTCGAACCGGGCGCCGGCGGGGAACACCCGGACCGCGCCGGTCGCGTCGCGGACGCGGAACCCGACCGCCCGCTCCTCGCGGAACACTTCGCCTTCGCGATCGCCGGTGTCCGTGACCCGCGCGCGGTAGTAGAGGCAGGGCGCGCTCTGGAGTGGCGAGACGAGGGTCAGCTCGATCGGCTCGGCCGCCCCGCTCACGAGGACCTCGCCGACGGCAATCGACGAGATCCGCGATGTCGAGATCCCACTGATCCGGCTGCCCGCCCGGTAGTCGGCGAGACCGCGGGCGAGGAGAAACAGGCCGGCGGCGATCCCGCCGACGAGGACGAGCAGCACCTGGATGTCGGTCCCGGAGACGACGGTGACCGCGACCGATCCTGCCGCCGCCGTCGTCACGAGCTCGTCCCCATCGCCTCGCTCACTCCCGTCCCTCGCGGGCCGTTCCCGCCGCTCCCGCACCGCCGCGATCGCGACGGGAACGGTACAGGACTGTGCTAGCCTCGGGCGGACCCGTGAACGCGGCCTCGCCCCGATCGGATCGGAGGGATCGATGCGACTCAGCGAGTGGCGTGCCCGTGCCCCCCACAAGGACGCGAAGTCTCCCCGGATCGCCGCGATCGTGGACCCGATCCTGGCGTCGGTCGGTGCCGGAACCGACCCGCACTGCTGGGTCGCCTGGGGCGAGGAGCCGGGGATCCGCCACACGATCCTCGTCCCGACCGATCCCGGTCTCGTCTCCTGCTTCGTCCGCGTCGTGCCCGGCGAAGGGCCGCGCGCGACGGCGAAGCTCGTCCGCTGGAACCGCGTCGCGATCGGCGAGCTGGCGATCGAGGCGCAGGGCGGCCACCGGCTGGTGAGCTTCCAGGCCGAGCAGCAGGTCCTGCGGGGAGTCGACGCAGAAGCGGATCGGGTCGCGGCGTTCGCGCTCCGGGTGATCGCGGCCATCGATGGCCGGCCGCTGCCGCCGGTCGAAGCGCGGGCCAGCCGGGCCTCGCGGTCCCGCGCCGGGACGGCGAAGCCGGCCTCCCGAACGGCCTCGAAGGCCGCGTCCTCGAAGGTCTCGACATCCAGGGCATCCGCGACGAAGGCTCTGGCGCCGAGGGCGTCCGACCCACCCTCGCGCTGACCGCGTTGCCGGACGACCCGGAGCTCGCTGCCTCACCACCCGGCCGGCGGGTGATCGCGGGTGTCATCTTCGACCTCGACGGGGTGATCGTCGATTCCGAGATCTGGTGGGACGAGGTCCGCCAGGCGTATGCCGCGCGCCACGGCCGGCGCTGGACGGTCGACGACCGGCACGCGGTCATGGGCGCCAACTCCCGCCAGTGGAGCGAGACGATGCGGCGGCGTCTCGAGCTCGACGTGCCGGCGGAGACGATCGAGCGGGCCATCGTCGACGGGGTGATCGCCCGCTACCGGCGCGAGGGCGCGCCGGCGATCGACGGGGCGGTCGAGGCCGTCCGCCGCATCGCCGCGGCCCTGCCGGTCGCGCTCGCGTCGTCCTCGCATCCTGCGGTGATCGCCGCCGCGCTCTCGGCGACGGGCCTGGAGGCGACCTTCCCGGTCGTCGTCTCGT
>DATBPR010000378.1:0-3562 GCA_036561285.1 Candidatus Limnocylindrales bacterium
GCTCCCCGCGAGCTCGAAGACGAGGTCCGGGCGCCGCAGGACCGAGGCGAAGACCAGGACGCCGAGCGTCGAGGTCAGCGCCCACGCCATGACCGGCCAGAACGCGTCGCGGTCGAGTGGCCAGGCGGTTGCCGAGGCCACCGCGACGACGCCGTTGTCGTCGGCGGGGGCAGGCGTGGCGTGAGGAGCCGCCACGGGCCCGGCGCCGCCGAGCGGACCGCGATCGCGATCGGCTGGCCCGTACGGTCCGAGGCCCGGAGGGGCGATCGTGCCGGCCGCCGGCACGGGCGCGGGCGACGGGCTCGGCGATGGCTTCGGCTTGGGCGTCGGCTTCGGGGTCGGCTTCGGGGTGGGCCTGGGGGTGGCGCGCGGGGTCGGCCTGGGCGTCGGGCGCGGCGTCGCCCGCGGGGTCGGCCGCGGTGTGGGCTTCGGGGTGGGTTTGGGAGTCGGCTTCGGCGTCGGCTTGGGGGTGGGCTTCGGTGTCGGGGTCGGCGTCGGCTTGGGCGTCGGGGTGGGGACCGGAGCGGAGATCACGATCGGGCCGTAGGTCGGCGTGACGATCTCCTGCGGAGTGCCTCCCGAGAAGCCACTCCGGACCCGGAACCCGTAGTTCCAGCTGCCGATCGCGAGCGTCCGGACCAGGCGGTAGGTGGCGCCCGTCGTCAGATCCCCGCTGACGTAGGTCATGTCGGCGGACGGCAGCTGACCAGGAAAGCGAAGGCGGACGAGGTCCAGCGAGCAGCCGCCCGTGTCCTTGACGACGACCGTGAACGTGATGTTCGTCGTCGGAGTCCCGGTGGTGGGCGATCCGGTATGGCCGATGACCGAGAGGACGTGCGAATTGCAGTTGCCGGCCGCCGCAACCCGCTGGATCGCGCCGGACTCGGGCAGGACCGCGGGCACGATCAGCCAGCTCGCGGCGATCAGGATCGCTGCGAGCGCGGTCAACCGCACGGTCATGCCCCTCGCATGCACGGAGGTGTTCGTCATCGGTCTTCCGAAGCCCACCGCGGCTCCGTGGAGCACGGTAGAAGGGCGATCGCCGGGGCGTCAGTGGCGCCATCGGCCGCGTCCCGCGGTACTTTCGGCACCGCCACATGTCCACGGTCAGGGCGTAGAAGGGTGGTCCGGACCCATGAGGACACACGCTTGACCGCTTCCTTGACGCGATCGAAGGCATCCACCGGCCCCGACCGGCTGCGCTCGATCCGCTCGCGACTGATCCTGGGCATGCTCCTGCCGTACGTCTGCCTGATGGGCGTCTGCGCGGTCGTGCTGTTCACGGGACCGGCCGGCGCCGACCGGCTTCCGGCCCTCCTCGTCCTCGTCGGCGCGGCAGTGCTCCTGCCCGCGGCGATGGCCCGGATCGCTCGGAGCATCCTCGGCCAGGCGGAGGCGCTCGAGACGGAGCGTGCGACGCTCGCCGGAGATCCGGTCGCACCGAGCGAGGCGGCCGACCTCCCCGAGCGCATCGTCGAGGTCCCCGCCGAGCCTGTCGAGCCGGCCCGGCCGGCACCCGACGCAGAGGTCGAGGCGGAGCCCGAGCCCGACGCGGTGACGGAGCCTCCCGATGCGGTCGCCATCCCTGACGACGTTGGAACGGATGCGCTGGCCGGCGACATCGACGAGGACGCTCCCCTCGCTGCGGCCGTCGTCGAGACCGGCCCGAACGCCCGGATCGTCGACGAGGGCGGCCCGTTCGCGGCACTCGTCGCCGCGAACCGGCGCCTGCTCGCGAGGTGGAGCGCTCCGGCTGAACCTGACGACGCGCCGGTCGCGGATGCGACCGTCGCGGCCGCTGTCGACGAGGATCCCCCGCTCGCGACCGCGAGCGACGTCGCCCCTACAGCCGAGCCCGAGGACGTCGATGAGGACGCCCCGATTGCGGCGGCCGTGGCGACCCCGGATCCGGCCACCGGTGCGAGTTCCGCCTCCGCCGCGGACTCCGCCGAGACCACGCCCGAGGCCGCACCGCGGCCGATGCTCGTGCCGTCGGCGATCGGCCGGCAGATCCTGACCGGCACCCCGGCCGAACCGGCCGCCTGAGCCCACTCCCGGGCGCCGGGCGCCCGAGGATCCTGCGTCCTAGTCGCGTCCTCGCCGGAGCGCCCGGCCGGGTGTCGCTCCCGTGTGACGCCCGCCGTCGACGACCGGCACCCCATTGACGATCACCGTCTCGATGCCCGTCGGGTCGCGGCGGGGATCGTCGACGGTTGCATCGCTTCCGATCGTCTTCGGGTCGAACACCACGACATCGGCGATGGCGCCATCGCGCAGCGCCCCGCGATCGCGGAACCCCAGACGCGTGGCGGCCGCGGACGTCATCCGGCGAACGGCCTCCTCGAGCCCGAGGATCCCCTCGTCGCGCACGAACTGGCCGAGGATCCGGGGGTAGCTGCCGAAGGTCCGCGGGCTCGGCTTGTCGCCGACGAAGGTGCTGTCCGTCCCGACCATCCCGATCGGGTTCCGCAGGAACCGCCGGATCCCGTCCGTGTGCGGGCCCGGCGTCACCTCGTTGGGGCGGAGCCGCTCCTCGAGGAGCAGATCGCACAGGACGTCGACCGGATCGGCGCCGCGGTCGTCGATCAGCTCCCCCAGGGTGCGGCCCTCGAACGGCCGGTTGTGCGGGAGATCGAGCTGCCCGAGGCGGACGTCGCGGAGCCCGCCCGCGCCCGCGTAGAGCTGGCCGCGCTTCATGAGGTCGTCGCGGATCCGGTGGCGGACCGTCCGGTCGGCCAGGCGCTCCTTCGTCTTCGCCGGGCCGCCGTCCTGGACCCAGATCGGGATCAGGATCAGCAGCCGCGTGCTCGCCCACTCGTACGGGTACGCGTCGAAGGTCACGTCCTGGCCCGCGGCCCGTGCGGCGTCGACCAGGTCGAGCATCTGGTCGGGCGTCCCCGGAAAGGTCCGGCGGTGATAGAAGTGGGTGATATGGGCAGGAGCCTCGCCGAGCCGGCCGATCTCGATCGCCTCCCGGAACGGGTCGAGGAAGCGGTCGCCGAGGCTGTACCGGACGTGGGTGTGGTAGAAGCCGCCGAGCCTCGCCGCCTCGTTCGCGAGCGCCGCGAGCTCCTCGGTCGTCGCGTAGGCGCCGGGCGGATAGTCGAGGCCGCTGCTCAACCCGACGGCGCCGTCCTCCATCGCCTCCCGCACGACGGATCGCTGGCTCGCGATCGCCGCCGCGTCGGCCGGTCGGTCGTCCCAGCCGAGCGCCGCGATCCGGACCGGCGTGTTGCCGACGAGGGTCGCGACATTCAGGCTCCGGCCGTCGAGGCGATCGAGGTAGCTCGCGACGCTCGACCAGTCGAACGCAACGCCGGGCGGATCACCGTCCAGACCCGCGTTCATCTCGCGGAGCTGCTGGAGATCCTCGTCCCGGAGGAAGGGGGCGTAGCTCAACCCGTCGACGCCGACCACCTCGGTCGTGACCCCCTGGCGGACCTTCGGCTCGTGGAGCGGGTCGGCGAGGATGACCAGACCGCCATGGGAGTGGAGGTCGATGAACCCGGGGGCGACGACCTTGCCGGTCGCGTCGATCGTCCTGGCAGCGTGAGGGAGTGCC
>DATBPR010000379.1:0-4996 GCA_036561285.1 Candidatus Limnocylindrales bacterium
GGAACGTGGCATCGTTGCTCAGGCAACGATCCGGCGGCCCGGGAGGGACCGCGACGTGGCAGGAGGTTCGAACATGAACTGGGATCCCGAAGCCTGGACCCGCGACCTGATTGCCGACATGCGCGCCCACGGCGGCGTCCCGTCGAGCGGGCCGATGGCCGGCAAGACCCTCGCGATCCTGACCTCGACGGGCGCGAAATCGGGTGAGCCGCGGACCGCGATCGTGACCTACCACCGCGACGATGACGCGTGGGTGATCGCCGCGTCGAAGGGCGGCTCGGACGAGCATCCGCAGTGGTACCACAACCTGCTCGCCCACCCGGACGCGACGATCGAGGTCGACAACGAGGTCGTCCCGATCCGCGCTCGCGAGACGACAGGCGCCGAGCGCGACCGGCTGTGGAACGACCACGTCGCCGCGCTCCCGGAGTTCGGCGAGTACCCGTCGAAGACGTCGCGGGTGATCCCGATGTTCGTCCTCGAGCGGGTGCCGCAACCGGCGACGACCGCCGGCTGAGCGGCGCGGTCGGCTCCTGCCCGTACAAGCTGCGCGTGATCCCGCCCGGCGACTGAACCAACCGGACCCGAGGCCGTAGGCTTCGCGTCCGTGACGCGATCCCGTCGCTCCCGCCCTTCGGCGGCCGCCATTCTGGGCTGCCTGACACTTCTCACGATCGGCTGGACCGGCCTGCTCGTCCCGTCCGCGATCCGGTCGATCGAGGCGACGTTCGCCCAGAACGACGCCGGGATCGGGCTCATCTACCTGCTGTACTCGGGCGCCTACGCCGCCGGCTCGTTCGGCGGCGGGCCGCTCACGGAGCGCATCGGCCGGCGGCGGGTCCTTGTCGCGGCGGCGATCCTCCATGGGCTCGGGATCGCCAGCTTCGGCCTCGCTCCGACGTGGGGCCTGTTCGTCGCGTCCGCGCTGCTCGCGGGGCTCGGCGGCGGCGGCCTGGACGGCGGGTCGAACGGCCTGTACCTGGACCTCTTTCGGACGGGCCGCGGCCGGGCGATGAACCTGCTCCATCTCTTCTTCAGCGTCGGCGCGCTGTCGGCCCCGCTGGTCGTCGGGGCGCTGATCGAGGGCGGCGTGGCGTGGCAGAGCGTGTTCGTCGGCTCGGCCCTGGCGCCGCTCGTCCTCGCCGCGTGGTACGCCGTCGCGGCGATGCCGAGCGGCCGGGCGACCCCGTCGTCGACGAGCGGCGTGGATGGCGCCGCCCGATCACGGCCACTGCCGTCGGGTCTCGGGCTCCCGATCGCGCTCCTGGCGGTGGCGATGGCGACCTATGTCGCCTCCGAGGTCGGCGTCTCGAGCTGGCTCGTCCGGTTCCTCGAGCCGGCGCCGCTGAGCACGGCGACGCTCGGCCTGTCGCTGTTCTGGGGCGGCCTCGCCCTGGGGCGGCTGGTCTCGTCGGCGATCGCCGACCGCTTCGACCACGTGCATTTCACGACGGCGTGCGCGGTCCTGCTCTCGGTCGCGCTGATCGGCGCCATCGTTGTCCCGTCGTTGCCCGTCTCGATCGCCCTCTTCGCGCTCTGCGGAGCCGCCTCGGGCCCGATCTTCCCGATGGTCCAGGCGATCGGCGGCGAGCGCTACGTCGACCGGTCGGCCGCCGTCAGCAGCCTCCTGACCGGCTTCGGCGTCGTCGGGGGGACGCTGTATCCCGCGCTGATGGGCGTGCTGTCCGTGACCGTCGGCCTGACGGTGGCGATGCTCGGGAACGTCGTGCTCGGCTTCGCCTGCGCAGGCTCGCTGTACGCGTTCGGCCGCGTCCGCGGGCGGGACTGATCGCGGCCGCAAGGCGACGCGCACGTAGAATCCGTTCGTGAAGAAGATCGGGTTCCTGTCGTTCGGGCACTGGTCGGCCTCGCCGTACTCGCAGGTCCGGTCCGGGTCCGACGCGCTCGTCCAGTCGATCGAGCTCGCCGAGGCGGTCGAGGACCTCGGCGCCGACGGCGCGTACTTCCGCGTCCATCACTTCGCCCAGCAGCTCGCCTCGCCGTTCCCGCTCCTGGCGGCGATCGGCGCCCGGACGAGGCGCATCGAGATCGGGACGGCCGTCATCGACATGCGCTACGAGAACCCGCTGTACATGGTCGAGGACGCCGGCGCAGCCGATTTCATTGCGGGCGGCCGGCTCCAGCTCGGGATCAGCCGCGGCTCGCCCGAGCAGGTGATCGACGGGTTCCGCTACTTCGGCTACGTGCCGCCGGACGGCCAGACCGACGCGGACATGGCCCGCCGCCACGCCGACGTGTTCCTCCAGGCGCTCTCCGGCGCCGGCTTCGCCGAGCCGAGCCCCTCGCCGATGTTCCCGAACCCACCCGGGCTGCTCCGTCCGGAGCCGCATTCGCCCGGGCTCCGCGACCGCATCTGGTGGGGCGCCGGATCCCGCCCGACCGCCGAATGGGCGGCCCAGCAGGGGCTGAACCTGATGTCGTCGACGCTGATGACCGAGGACGCCGGCATGCCCTTCCACGAGCTCCAGGCGGAGCAGATCCGGCTCTTCCGCGAGGCCTGGGCCGCCGCAGGCCATCAGCGCGAGCCGCGGGTCTCGGTCAGCCGCAGCATCTTCGCCCTGGTCGACGACCGCGACCGGGCCTACTTCGGACGGGGCGGCGACGACCGCGATCAGGTCGGCTACATCGACGCGCAGACGAAGGCGATCTTCGGGCGGTCCTACGCCGCGGAGCCGGACGTCCTCGTCCGGGAGCTGGCGAAGGACACCGCGATCCAGGCCGCGGACACCCTGCTCCTCACGGTCCCGAACCAGCTCGGCGTCGAGTACAACGCCCACGCCGTCGAGAGCATCCTCAAGTACGTGGCGCCGGAGCTCGGCTGGCGCTGACGGACGACCCGTCGGGCAGACCGAACACCTCGCAGGGATCCGCGATGCCCCGCAGCCGATGCTCGCCCAGGGAGATCATCGGCGTGCCGACCTCCGCGGCGAAGGTGCCCGAAGCGAGAACGGTGTGTCCGAGCGTCCGGCAGAGCCCTTCCAGGCGGCTGACCAGGTTGACGGCCGATCCGATCGCGGTGAAGTCCAGTCGATCAGCGGTGCCGATGTTGCCCCACCGCATCTCGCCGACATGCAGCGCCATCCCGAACGGCAGCGCCGGCAAGCCCTGCTCGGCGCGTTGACGATCGAGATGGGCCATGCCAGCGCGGGCGGCCGCGACGGCGCGCAACGCCGATTCGCACGCCTCCGGCGCGGAGCGATCGCCGATCGGGAAGATGGCCAGGACGCCGTCGCCGATGAACTTCAACACCTCGCCACCGAATGCATGGACCGCGCCGGCGACGCGATCGAACCAGGCATCGAGGGCCGCCACCACGGCGTCCGGCGACGAGGCCTCCGAGAGCGCGGTGAAGCCGCGCAGGTCCGCGGTGAGCAGGACTGCCCGGATCGTCTCACCGCCCTCGCGTCCCAGCCGGCCGGCCAGCACCTGGGCCGCGCTGCGCCGGCCGAGATAGGTCTCCAGGAGGGTCGCGAGGGCCGAGCGGGCCGCCAGCACACCCAGCGGGGCGGCGGCGAGGCGCGCCACGTCGTGCAGGATCCCGGCCTCCGCGTCGGTCAGGGATCGGCTGACTGCCCAGCCGAGTCCCGGCCGATCCGCGGCATCGCCAACCAGCGGGGCACCGGCGACCTCGGTCTCCACGATTCCGGACCCGAAGGCAGCCAGCCAGTCGCGCCCGACGTTCGACGGCTCCGTCGGGGCACCGGCAAGCGATCCGAAACCGAGCGCCTCGATCACCTCACCGGTGTCGGCCCGCCAGAGCCAGACCCGGCGGGCGATGATCGGGTGCGGCGCCGCCTGGGTGAGCGCGCCGGCGGCGAGCGGCATGCCATCGGCGATCAGCCGTTCGCCGAGCCGGGACAGGAATCGCTCGGCGCCGGACACCGCAGCGGCCTCGTCAACGAGCCAGGCGAGGGCGGGGGTCAATTGCATCGGAGAGGTCATCCGGTTGACGGCTGGTCCGGGTGAACGCCGGGGCCGCCGCGACGTGCAAGTATGACGCCCGGAACGCCCTCGCCACGGAGGCCGACGATGACAGAAGCTCTGGTTCTTCAGCGTGAGGTCGAGGTCGCCGCGCCGCCTTCGACCGTGTTCGCCCTCCTGACGGACCCGGACAAGATCCTGCGCTGGATCGGAACTGACGCGAAGGTCGACGCTCAGCCCGGGGGCATGTACCTCGTCAACGTGGGCGGCACGTCGGTGGCACGCGGCACCTTCACCGAGGTGATCCCCGTCCATCGGCTGGCCTACAGCTTCGGCTGGGACGGCAACGACAAGGTGCCGCCCGGCTCGACCGTGATCGAGATCGACCTGATCGACCAGGATCGCGGGACGCTCGTCCGCTGGACCCATCGGGGCCTGCCGGATGCCGTCGAGGTCGCCAACCATGCGAAGGGTTGGGATCACTATCTCGGGCGACTCGCGCTGACGGTGTCCGGAGGAGATCCCGGGCCGGACGTCCCGATCGACGCCTAGCGGCCATCGCGGGGTTACTGGCGAGGCTGGCGGGCCTCGGGACGTCCGCCGAACCAGTCGAGGACCCGGAGCGCCCGGAGCGTGAGCCACCGGCTGGGCTCCCCCTCGCGCTCCAATTCGAGATCGGACCCGGTGTCGTACACCTTCTGGAGAGGCCAGCGGCCGTCGCGATCCCGGTTGCGCTCGACGACCTCGAGTGCCTCGGCGACGCGCTCGTCGCCGGTGAGCCCGGCGTCCCGCAGGTGGTCGAGGCCGCGCAGGACGTCGTAGTGCCACCAGGTCGGGAAGGCGAACTGCAACCAGCTCGGGTCGATGACCTCGCCAGTCGACTTCCGGCGCAGCAGGCGCCGCTCCAGCAGGTACTCGGCCCCGCGGTGGCCGGCCTCCAGGACCTCGGCCGACCCGCCGACCGCGCGCTTGTGCTCCAGGAGGCCCTCGAGGACATTGATCGTCGTCCCGAACGACGACACCGTTGCGCCGCGCTCGACCTCGCAGTTCCAGC
>DATBPR010000380.1:0-3283 GCA_036561285.1 Candidatus Limnocylindrales bacterium
CACTGGCACATTCTCGGCGGCCGCATGCAAGGCCTGTTCTTCTGCTTGAGCCTGATCGCGGACCTCGAAATTGAGCTGGAGGACGCGAGGCGCGCGGGCGACACCGAACGTCGAGATGCGCTGGCGCTGACCCTCTCGGACCTCCGCTCGGCGGAGAAGGGGCTGCAGCGGTCGCCGACGGTCGACATGGAGCCGTAGGTCGGCGCCGCAACCCGGCTCGCGAGGCGCAACGGAGCATCCGTAGCGTCCCGGACTTCAACTGGTCCGTGGCCCAGACCGAGGTCGCGTTCAGCGGGAGCAGTCAGCCGCCGGGCGTCGGCTTCTTGCCCTCGGCTGCGGCCTCGCCGGTCGCCGCGGTGTCGCGGCGGCGCTGCCGGATCTTCTCGAGCTGTTCGTTGAAGGCGGGCTGGTTCGGGTCGAGCATCCGCTCCGCGAGCTGCTTGCCGCCCTTCGTCGCGATCGGCCGGAGGGCCGTGACGAGGAGACCGGTCACGCCGGCGACCACGCCCTCCTTGGCCCGTTCCTTCTTCCGGTCCTCGAGGTACTTCGCGAAGTCGCGCTCGAGCGTGCCACGCACCTTGCGGCCGTCGCTGCCCATGCCCTTGAGCGCCTTCTCGATGTCCTTCGGCAGGAGCTCGGACGGCAGCTCCTCCTCCTTGCCGGTGATTGCCCGCCTCGCGCGGCGGAAGACGCGCTTCGGGCCGCCGACCGCGAGGAAGGCGCCGCCCGCGGCGACACCGGCGGCCTTCGCAGGGTTCGCCCGGACCTTGGCCGGGACGTCGACGGCCGCACGGCCGGCCGCCTCGAGGCGGTCGACCTCGGTCTCGAGGTCCGCTCGCGCGGCTACGAGCGCTTCGAGAGCGGTATCCGTTCGCGTGCCCACGCGATCGTCTCCTTCGTTGCCTGGATGGTCCGGGATGGTGTGTAGCGCTCCTTGAGTCGCTCGGTGTCCCATTCGACCTGGGTGAGCTGGAAGACCATGAAGACGATCCAGGCCACGAGGCCGGCGGCGATCGCGATCGCGATCCCGACACGCGGTCCGGGGGCGGCCGCCGTCAGGAAGCCGAAGCCGGCACCCGCGACTGCGCCGGCGACGAGGACGGCCAGCGACCGGACGCCCAGGCCGTTCGCGAGCCCGATCACGAGGCCGATGACGGCGCCGATGACGGCAAGCGACGCGACGGCGACGACGAGCGGGCGGGAGTCGGCGGCCAGGTTGCCTGCCACGTTGTCGGCGAGGACCGACCAGGCGAGGTTCGTCAGGTTCCCACCGAGGACCAGGCCGACGACGATCGCGATGAACACGCCGAACGCGAACGACCGCCCCACGTGGGCGTCGATCGCGGGTTCCAGCGCGAGGAGGATGCCGGACAGGGCGGCCGCCCCGAGGATCAGGAGGCCGAGGAGGATGCCCCAGCCGATCGAGCCGAAGATCCATTCGCCCAGGAACAGGGGCAGCCCCACGCCGACCAGGAGGACGGCGAAGATCGCGGTGCCGACCGCGATCCCGACATAGATCGAGGCGCGCTTCGCGGCGTCGCCGATCTCCTCGAACTCGGCCCGCGCCAGCTCGACGTGGGCGTCGACCAGCCGCTTCGCCGAGTCACGGGTCGCGCCGATCTGCTCGCGGAGGCCCGGAGCGGGCTCGGGACCGGGAGGCGATCCCATCGGTCCGCCGCCGGAGGTCGTCCCGCCGCCGGAGGTCGTCCCGCCGCCCGAGGCCCCACCGCCCGTGCTGCCGCCGCCCGCTGCGCCAGCGATCGAGCCGGTGCCGGTGGGCGCGGGTCCGCTCGCGGCCGACTCTGGCGGCACGGCGGACGCGTCGGTTCGGGGCGACTGATCGTCCAGGGCTCGGCTCCCGATGGGCAGGTCTGGGGAACCCCGAGATCATACCCGTCTGACGTCGCGGCGACGATGGCCGGGACCGGTCGGCCGTCAAGGGCGCCTCTCGACCGAAGGGACGAGCGCTGCCTACGCGGCGAACCGGAACGCCGATCGCCCGAGCCGGTCGGCCGCGTCGAAGAAGCCGTATGCGCGCCGGAAGGCCGGATCGGACGGGTCCGGCCGCCGGCCCGCGGCCGTCTGCCAGAGCGAACGCTCGAGCTCCTCGATCCGGTCGGAGAGCTCCGCCGGGCCGCGCGGGGCCGCGATGTCGGAATAGGTCCGCCGGCCGGCCGGGTAGCGGACGTCGTCGTCCGCGATCCGGGGCAGCATCGCGAGGACGACGCGGGCATGGCCGAGGGCGGCCAGGCTCCAGGGCTCGGCGACGTGGAGCGTGGAGGGCGGACGACCGGCCCGGCCCGCAGCCGCGCGCTCGACCTCCGTCTCGGCCTCCGCCGCCCGGCGCTCGGCCTCGTTGACCGGCGGCTCGACCCGAAGTGCGGCGACCCGTCGGAGCAGGTAGCGGAGCTCCTCGACCCCGGCCGCGTCGGACCGCAGCCATCCGACGAACCCGGCCTGGACGCTCTCGACATGGGGCAGGGTCCGGTCCGCGAGGTAGTGGGCGCCGCCCGCGGGGAGCTCGCCCTCGCCCATGAGGGCGTCCAGGAGCTCACGCGTCCGGCGCGCCAGCCCGAGCCAGCCGTCGAACTCCGCGAAGCCGCTTCGCTCGATGTCGGTCATCGACCCACCTCTGCCGCGGACGGGATCCACGTCAGCGTTCGTGTCCCGGAGGTTCCGCCCTGCGCCGCGTGGGCGGCACCGCGCGAAGGTTCCGTGACAACCGGCCCGATGGTACCCATGCCGCTGCCGGCCCGGGTGGCCGCGGCGGACCGCCTGCCGCCCGGCGCGGCTCGTGCGCTAGGCTGCGGACGTGGCTCACCAGGCGTCGAACCGGCCCATCCTGACGGCCGAGCTCCTCAGCATCGGCACCGAGCTCACGGTCGGCGAGACCCGGGACACGAATGCGGGCGACCTCGCCCGCGAGCTGACGGCGCTAGGCGTCGCCGTCGGCCGGATCGTCGCCCTGCCCGACGACCTCATCGCGGTCCGCGACGCCTTCGCCGCCGCCTCCTCGCGGGCCGACCTCGTGGTCTCGACCGGCGGGCTCGGCCCGACCCCGGACGACCTGACACGTGAGGCGATCGGGGCGATGCTCGGCGAGACGCCGGCGGTCGATCCCGAGCTCGAACGCTGGCTGCGAACGATCTGGGATCGGCGCGGCCTGCCCTTCCCCGAGATCAACCTGAAGCAGGCGTGGCTGGTCCCGTCGGCGACGGCCCTGCCGAACCCGAACGGGACGGCGCCCGGCTGGTGGGTCGGCCGGCCCGACGGTGGGCTGATC
>DATBPR010000381.1:0-8257 GCA_036561285.1 Candidatus Limnocylindrales bacterium
GTCCACCGGGATCGCCGCCTGGTGACGCTCGATCGCCCGGATCGTCGCGGCGAGGGTCGTGGCCGGCAGACCCCGGTCGTCGACGAGCGGCCGAAGCGGGTCGGCGGCCGGGTTGTCGTTCGCGAGGTGGACGAGGACGAGATCCTCGAGGCGCGCGGCCGGCTTCGGGTCGACGCCCGGGAACGCATCGGCGAACCGCCGGAGGAGCGTTGTCGTCGGGCGCGGGCCGACCGCCTCCCGGACGGCCGGCAGGGCGGCCTCGATCGCGGTCGCGGGGCGGCGGCGGGCCGCCGCGAGGATCGCGAGATGGGCGGCCTCGTGGAGGACGCTCAGGGCCAGGAGCTCGCCCGGCAGCGGCTGACGGCCCTCCGGGGGTCCGTCGGCGATCAGCGCGGCGACGACGCGCCGGGCCGTAGCCGGCGGCAGCGGTCCGTCGGCCCGGACGGCGGCGTCGAGGTCGAGCCGGTCGAGGGTCTCGCCGAGGAACGGGATCCGGTCCATCCGGCGAGTGTGGCACGCCGCGGCCGCGGCGCGACGTCAGCCGGCGGCGACGGTCTCCGCGCGCCGGCCGGCGGTCACGTGCTCGATCCCGCGGCGGAGGAGCTCGAGCCCGGCCGGGTCGAACTCGTACGACCACTGGCGGAGCCGCTCGGGCCGCTCGAAGCGCGCCTCGAGCCCGTTCGCGATCGACTCCCGGGACAGGAGGATGACATCGGCCGTCCGGTCGATCAGGTCGAGCTCCCGTTCGCCCTCCATCGTCGCCGACAGCAGCTCGATCCCCGTCGCGCCGGACAGGGCGAGCGTCTCGCGCATGTTCTCGGCGCCGCGCTCCGAGGCGCAGACCAGCCCGACCCGCGAGCCCGACGGCAGGGCCGCGATCTCGTGGACGAGCTCCAGGTAGCCCGGGCCGACGAGCATCGCCACGACGGGCAGGCGGCCGTGGACCAGCGCCTGCGCCTCGTCGGCGTGGAACGTCGTCGTGGCCACGAGGTCGTAGTGGAACCGCTCGAGCCGGTCCGGCAGGTCGTCGAGCAGCGCGCCCTCGACGTCGATCACGTCCGGGAAGATGTCGGCGAGGCGTTGGGCGTCGTAGCCCGCGTCAGCGTTCGTGCACTCGGCGAAGAGGACCTGGACCTTCGGCCCCGGGCGCTTCCGCTCGCTCGCTGCCGCGAACGCCGCCGAGGCGACCTCGTCGGCGTTGAATCCGGCCTCGGCCGCCCGCCGGATCATCTCGGCGACGATCCCCGCGAGAGCCTCCGCGCCGCGCCGCTGCGGCGGCCGCGTGGCGACGTGGGTACCGGCGCCGTGGCGACTCGTGACGTAGCCCGCGTCGGCCAAACGACGGTAGACCGCCCGGATCGTGTTGGGGTTCACTCGGAGGGCGGCGCCCAGCTCTCGGACCGGAGCCAGCCGCGCACCCGGCAGCAGCCGGCCGGAATCGATCTGGTAGGCGAGCTGCCAGTAGATCTGGGTCGAGATCGGGACGTCCGAGTCCCGGGCGACATCCAGGTCGCCGGCCGCCGCGGGGGATCGCTCCTCGTCGGAGCGATCGTCATCGAATGTGGACGTTTGTCCCATTGACACAGTCCGTTAGTCCAAGTATTGTTTTGGCCTAGTCAACTGTACCAAATGACTCGAAGGTGATCGTGATGGCACTCGTCCTTCTCGTCGCCGTTCTCGCGCTCTTCGGCACGGCCGCTCAGCAGTGGGGCGCCGACTCGCGGAATTACGACCTCGACCGCACGGATCCGACGCTCGGCTGATCCGTCACCTCGCAATCTACCGCCGTCACGCCTTCCCGGAGACGGCGAACCAAACAGCCCGCGGCGCGCAGGCCGCGGGCTGTTGGATTCCTGGACCGAACCGCGGGCGATCGGGGCCGATCGCCCGTTGAGGAGGCTAGAAGGCCCGTGATCGCTCCATCGCCCGGAGCCGGGCGACCCGGTCGGCGATCGGCGGGTGGGTCGAGAAGAGGCCCCCGATCTCCCGGCCCGACAGCGGGTTGACGATGTAGAGGTGGGCGAATGCCGGGTTCGCCGCGGGGACCGGCGCCGGGGCGCCCCGCGGATTGGCGGGCCGGCGGCCGAACCGGTCGAGCAGGCCCGGTCGCTGCCTGTTCGCCGCGTCGAGGTTCTGGAGGGCGAGGGCGAGCCCCCCGGGGTCGCCCGTCAGCTCCGCGCCGGAGCGGTCCGCGCCGTACTCGCGGCCGCGCGACACGGCGAGCTGGATGACCAGCGCGGCGATCGGGGCCAGGATGATCGCGATGATCGCGCCGAACCCACCGCCGTTGCGATCGTCCCGCCCACCGCCGAAGAGCAGCTGGAACTGGGACATCTGGGCGAGGAAGCTGATCGCGCCGCCGATGGTCGCCGCGATCGTCCCGATCAGGGTGTCGCGGTTCTTCACGTGCGAGAGCTCGTGGGCGAGAACGCCCCGGAGCTCGCGCTCGTCCATCAGGTTCAGGATGCCGCTCGTCACCGCGACGGCGGCGTGGCTCGGGTCGCGGCCGGTCGCGAAGGCGTTCGGCTCGGCTCGGTCGACGAGGTACAGGCGGGGCATCGGCAGGCCGGCCCGCTGGGTGAGGTCGGCGACGATCGCCCGGAGCTGGGGCAGCTCGTCGGGCCGCAGCTCGCGAGCGCCGTTCGCCTTCAGGGCGAGGCTGTCGCTCTTCCAGTAGACGAAGACGTTCATCGCCACGGCGAAGACCATGGCGATCACGAGGCCGGTCTGGCCGCCCAGCAGGCCGCCGACCGCGATGAGCAGTCCGCCGAGCGCCGCGAGCAGCGTCCAGGTCTTGAGGGAGTTGGTGAGCTTCGAGGTCATGGGTCGGGCATCTGTGCTGGCGCGCCGTCGGCGCGACCGGACTCGGGCGGTGCCGGCGGCCGGTGCGGCCGCAGGGTCATCGTCACCCAGGGCCCGGTGCAGGACAACCGTGGCGGTGTCGAGGATTCGTGTCGAAATCTCATCGCCATGGCACGCGACGGCGCCGCCACCCGACCGGGCCGGCGGTCAGTCCTCGGGCGGCGGCTGGTCGACGTCCGCGAGCGCCATCCGGTAGATCGCGGCCCCGTCGAGACCGCGCGACGGCGACGTGAGCACGGCCAGATCGTGGACGAGACGCGTCTCGAGGCGCGAGCCCGTGACGGCGTCGGCAAGTCGGGCGGCTCGGGCGGCGGCCCGCATGACGGCCCGGGTCTCCGGCCGGATCGGGTCGTCCCAGTACCAGCCGTCGCTCGCGAACATCGCGAGGCGCCAGCGCTGGGCCTCGAGGAGGTCGAGGGCTCGCCGGCGCTGCTCGTCCGTGGCCGCCGGCCAGCGGTTCGCCGCGAAGTCGGCCGCCGTGACCGCGCCGGCGACCACCTCGACGTACGCGTCCCGCGCCGCATCCGGGTCGGGGTCGCCCGGCAGTTGCGCGAGCGCGGCCGCCGTGACCGCGTCCACCCCGCCGGCGAGCCGCTCGAACGCGGCCCGGAGCGGCCCCTTCCAGCGCCCGTCGGCGGCGTCCGGGCACTCGGCGCTCCAGCGGGCGACGCCGTGGTGACAGCTCCACGACGTCCGCTCCTGGATCCGCGCGACCGGGCGCGGCCCCGCGGTCGTGTCCGCGAGAACGTCGGCGACGGTCACGACGTCGAAGCCGCGATCGACGGTCGAGCCGCCGGCGTCCACCAGGCGCTGCAGGAACAGGTCCCGGAACTGCTGGTGGTGGCCGTACAGCTCGCCGTCGGTCGCGATCAGGGCAAGCGGCGCGTCGACGGGGTCCGGGCCGCCACGCAGACGTGGTGCGACCCGTTCGCGGACGAAGCGGTCGGCGTCCGACGTCGCCTCGGGCTCGAACGAGACCGCCGAGGACAGGCCGCCGTCATAGAAGACGACGTCGATCCGGCGCTCGTCCCCGAGCTCGACCCGCCAGGCCCGGCGGGTGTCGATCGTGGAGGCCGCCTGCCACGGCGCGAGGATCGTGAACGTGATGCCCTGGGCGGCCGCCTCACGGAGCGTCGCGAGGTCCACCGCGAGCTCCGGCAGCCAGAGCCCGGCCGGCCGCCGCCTGAACCGCAGCTCGAAGTCGCGGATCCCCCAGGCGATCTCGGTTCGGCGGTCGGCGGCCGAGGCGAGCGGCAGGATCGCGTGATGGAACGGTTGGGCGATCGCGTTCGCGCTTGCGTCGACGAAGCGCCCGTAGGTCGCCGCGTCCGCGCCCGCCAGCCACGCCGCCAGCGTCGGGCCGAGGTTCCAGGAGATGCGCTCGAGGTTGCCCCGCTCGGCGTTCGGGCGGTAGCACTCGGCGTCGACGCGCTGGTTCCAGTCATGGAACGGTGCGGCCGAGGGCTCGGCGGGCACCTCCCCGGTCCACGGGTCGAGGCGCGACGGCTGGTAGAAGTGGGCGTGGACCGCCAGCCGGCCGCGGATCACGCGCCGGTCGTTGCCCCGAATCCCTGTCCCGGTGTCACGGTGGCAGTGTGCTCGACGGCGATCGTCGTCGTCTCGCCCGGGCCGAGCGTGACGACGCGGGAGAACAGGGCGGCGCTGCCCTGGTAGACGAGCTCGAAGCCCGCCTCCGAGTTCGACACGGTCTCGATCGGCGCGGTCCAGACGTCGGCGGGCGGGTCGAGCCGGGTCGCGACGCAGACGCCCAGGAAGTCGTTGCCGGCGCTCATCCGGTCTGCCGCGCCGGCCTCGAGACGGCCATCGTGGGCGACCCGAATCCCGCCGGCCTCCTGCCACGCCGCGGGGTTGCCGCCCCCGCCGAGGAGCATAATCGACCACTCGATCGCGACCCGCGCCGTCAGCGGCTCGCCGCCGGTGTTCGTCACAGCCGTTCGCACCGTCACGGTCGGCGCCAGCCGGTCGCCCTCGATCCGGATCGTCTTCTCCGCCCGGACGGGGATGGCGTGCTCTCCTGACTGGACGAGCCCGTCCCGGACCAGCATCGCGCCGTCGGCCGCCAGCTCGCGGACCGTCCAGGCGCCGCTCGCGAAGTCGCCACGGTCGTCGACGCCGGCCGCCGCTTCGTCGGACGCGACATCGGGGGCAAGGAACCGGAGCAGCCCGGACCGCCGCTCGTCCGCGTCGTAGCGGAGGTGGGCGGCCAGCCCGGCCTGCTTCGTCATCACGATGTCGTGGATCGAGGCGGGCGCGTCTTCACCCTCCGCGTGGCCGCCGGCGCCCGCCACGGCCTCCGCCGGCGCCGCCGCGGCCGCGTCGAGCCGGCGGACCTTCTCGTGGTAGGCCTCCGGCCGCCGGCGGAGCACCGCCGCGAGCGCGAGACGCGCCGCGCGGATATCCCAGCGGCCGATCCCGGCGCCCTCGTCGGGCTTGATCGTCACGATCTCGCCGGCGTTCGCCAGGAGGATCTCCGGGCGTCCGTCGAGGTCCAGATCGAGCTCCACTCCGGTCTCGCCGGCCGCGCCACCGAGGGCCAGGTCCTCGGCGGCGATCAGGTTGGCGTGGTTCGCGAGCCGGAGATCCGGCAGGTAGATCCCGCCGAACAGGCCGTGCCAGTAGGGGTCGTTCGACTGGCCGGCGAGGAGCCGGTCCGTCGCGGCATCGCGGGCCGGTCCGGGCGGCATCGCGTCGACGATCCGGGAGGCCCGGAGCATCTGCTTGTGGAGGTCGTTGATCTCGCGGTAGCGCACCTGGAAGTTCCGCCAGATCGCGCCGCGGAGCCAGCGGACCTCCGGCCGACCAGCAGCCTGGGCCTCGTGGAGCACCTCCGAGTAGGTGATCCCCTCGTCCGGCGGCAGGGCCCACTCGCCCATCTCGGCGTAGCTGCCGGTCGGGACATAGACCCGGCCGATCGGCGGATGGTCGTCGAGCCAGCGCGACGGCGTCACCGTCCGCAGCCAGCCCGCGTTCGCCTCGAGAGCGGTGAAGAAGTCCTCGACCCAGCCGTTCGTCCAGCAATGCTCGTAGGTCGTCGGCCAGGCACCGAACTTCTCGCCGTCGTCGCCCATCGTCCCGACCCGGTCGCCGGCCTCGGTCGCGTGGTCGCGGAGGTGATCGATCACGGACTCGACGGCGCTGAACGGGATCCGGTAGCGGAGCCCCTGCTCCGTGCCCCAGACGGTGAGGACCTTGCCCTGGTCGTCGGTCGTGTACGGGCCCCAGAGCGCCTCCTCGGGGATGGCCGCCGCCCGGAAGTGGGCGTCGTCGAGGATCGTCCACTGGTAGCCGCCGTCGACGAGCGCGGTCGGCAGGTCCGGCTCCCAGACCCGCTCGGCCAGCCACGCTCCGCGCGGCCGGATGCCGAACTGGGCCTCGAGCTCGTCGGCCATGCGCACGAGCTGGGTGATCCGGTCGCGCTCCGGCAGCGAGGCGAGGACCGGCTCGTACCAGCCGCCACCGACGATCTCGACCTGGTCGCGGGCGACGAGGGCGGCGAGCCGGTCGAGGAAGCCGGCTCGCTCGGCCCGCAGCCAGGCGAGGAGGGGACCCGTGTAGTGGAGGGCGAGGCGGACGCCGGGGTGGCGCTCGAGGGCCTCGAGCATCGGGAGGTAGGCGCGGTCGTACGTCTCGGCGATGACCCAGCCGAAGTTCCCCACCGGTTGGTGATTGTGGAGCGTCAGGGCCAGCCCGATCCGGCGTGTCACCCGTCCTCCTCGCGGCCGCTCTGGGCCGTCGACCCGGTCAACCGCCCTGCACGGCGGCGATCGAGCTCGACTCGTCCGTCGACGCAGCCTCCGCGCCCTCCTCGGCCGCAGCGGACGCCGCGGCAGGCAGGTACATCTGCTCGACGTACTCCTGGAGCATCCGCGTCGTCGAGAACCGCCAGAGCGTCGACGCCATCGAGCGCCGCATCTGGTCGACCCAGGCCGTCGGCAGGCCGTCTTCGTCGCGCTCGTAGTAGCGAGGGACGATCTCCTCCTCGAGGAGACGGTAGAGGTCCTGGACGTCCGACCAGTCCTGGGCGCCCTCGTCGGCGTTCGTCTCCCGCCCGCCGATCGCCCATCCGTTGTCGCCGCGCCAACCCTCGTCCCACCAGCCGTCGAGGACGCTGAAGTTCACGCCGCCGTTGACGGCCGCCTTCATCCCGCTCGTCCCGGACGCCTCGAGCGGCCGGCGCGGGTTGTTCAGCCAGACGTCGACCCCTGCAACGAGGTAGCGGGCGATCCGCATGTCGTAGTCCTCGAGGATGAAGACGCGGCCGCGGAGCTTCTCGGAGCGGGATCGGGTGAAGATCTCCTGGATCACCGACTGCCCGGGCCGGTCGGCCGGGTGGGCCTTGCCGGCGTAGACGATCTGGACCGGCCGCTCCTCGTTCCAGAGGATCCGGCTCAGCCGGTCGAGGTCGCTGAACAGCAGGCCGGCGCGCTTGTAGGTCGCGAACCGGCGGGCGAATCCGATCGTCAGGATGTCCGGGTCGAGCGCGGTCTCGAGGTCGTCGAGGACGCTCGGTGCCTCGCCGTGGCGAGCGAACTGCACCCGCAGCCGGCGGCGGGCGAAGATCGCCAGCTCCAGCTTCTCCTGCTGGTGGGTCTCCCAGAGGTCCGCCGTCGGGACGTCGGCCAGGCGGTCCCAGAAGGCGCCCACCCCGCCGTCGGGGTCGAGGTCGTCGAGGTTCGCGTCAAGCTGATGGGCGAGCGTGTCGCGGACCGCGTTGCCGATCCAGGTCGGGACGTGGATGCCGTTCGTGACGCCACGGATCCGGTGCGGCGAGATGCCCTGCCAGGTCGTGTCCGCCGTCTCCGCGTGGAGCTGGCTCACGGCGTTGGCATCGTGGGTCAGGCGGAGCGAGAAGCCGGTCATGTCGAAGATCGAGGTGTCGCCCTCGGGCCCGAGCCCGAGCTGGAGGACCGCGTCGACCGGCACACCGCCCGTAGCCGGCCGGCCGTCGCCGTCGAGGAGCGGCCCGGCGATCTGCCTGACGAGGTCCGCGGCGAACCGCTCGTTGCCCGCCGGGACCGGCGTGTGGATCGTGAAGACGCTGTCACTCCGGACCCGGTCCCAGGCCGCCTCCAGCTCGTCGCCGCCGGCGACGAGCTCCCGCGCCCGCTCGGCCAGCATGAACGCGGAGTGGCCCTCGTTCAGGTGCCAGACCGCCGGTTCGATCCCGAGGGCACGCAGCACGCGCACCCCGCCGACGCCGAGGACGAGCTCCTGGTGGAGCCGCATCTCGCGGCCGCGCACGTAGAGGATGTTCGTGATCGGCCGGTCGGCGTCGTCGTTCTCCGGGATGTCCGTGTCGAGCAGGAGGACCGGCGTCCGGCCGACCTGGACGGACCAGACCGCGATCTGCAGGTCGCGGCCGGGCAAGGCCAGG
>DATBPR010000382.1:0-1905 GCA_036561285.1 Candidatus Limnocylindrales bacterium
AGTACTTCCTGATCCGGGGAAGCGAGGTCATCGACGCGCTGCGGCTTCCCTTGTTCGTCGCGGCGTTCGGCATGCTCCTCGCCGCGCTCTGGGTCAACCGAACCCAGCCTGGTCTCCGGATCGCGTTCGTCGGCGTCCTGCTGAACACGATCGCGATCGTCGCGAACCTCGGCCACATGCCGATCTGGGAGCCGAGCCTGACCTCCGCCGGCTTCACGACGGCGGACCTGACGCCGTTCCACGTCCTCCTCGCGCCAGGCCTGGATCTCGAATTCCTGCTCCACGCGGGGCCGCTCGCCGACATCCTGCCGATCCCGGTCCCGATCATCCGGAATGTCGCCTCGATCGGCGACGTGTTCCTGACCGCCGGGCTCGCCTTCTTCCTGTTCGCCACGGTGGTCCGGCCCCACGACGACGTCGCCGAGGAGGAGGCGGCGGCCGACGCGGAGGCGGCGGCCACTGGCCAACCTCTCCAGGGCTTCGCGACCACGACCCGAATGCCGCGGAGCCTCGCGGAAGCGATCGGCGGACAGCGGGTCCGGCCTGGGACCGGACTCGGCAGCGGACTCTCACCGAACCTGGCCCAAACGGCAGCGCTCAACCGGCCGCTCGTGCTCGGGACGCCCGGGACGGGTCTCGCCGGGCCAACCGACGTCCGGCTGCTACCGGCGGCGGACTCACGGACGTTCCGTGCGACGGCCGTCGGGGCGCGGGTCGTAGCCCTGGCGCCGGTGCCGGCTGCCGGGACCGTACCGCTCGACGACGGGTTCTCGGTCCCAGCCAGGCCGCGCGTCGAGGTCGGCGTCCGCGTCCGCCGGCATCCGTACGTCCGGCTCGCGCTCAACAGCTCGTTCTCGGCCCTCTGGACTGGACAGCTGATCAGCCTCTTCGGCGACCGAGTCCACCAGATCGGGCTGACGTTCCTGGTCGCCGCGGTCACGGACTCTCCCGTGGCGGTGGCGTTCGTCTTCGTCGCCGCGACGCTGCCGAACCTGCTGCTCTCGCCGGTCGCCGGTGCCTACGTCGACCGCTGGAACCAGCGCGACGTGATGGTCGTGAGTGACCTGCTGCGAGCTGCGGCCGTCCTGATGATCCCGATCGTCGCCGCGGCGAACATCTACCTCGTCTACCCGCTGATCTTCCTGATCACCTCGATCTCGATCTTCTTCCGCCCCGCCCGGGTCGCCATCCTGCCGCGCCTCGTCCGGAGCGACGAGCTCGTCACGGCGAACTCGGCCATGTGGGCCGGGGAGACCTTCGCCGACGTCCTCGGCTATCCGCTCGCGGGCATCTTCGTCGCGTTCCTCGGGTCGGCATTGCCACTCGCGTTCTGGCTCGACGCCGCGACCTATGCCGCCTCAGCGATCCTGATCGCCTCGATCTCGGTCCCGGCCGTCCGGAGGCGTCGTGCGGCGGTCGACGCGCCGGACTCCGGCCCGAGCGTCCTCGCCGAGATGCGCGAGGGCTACCGCTTCCTCCGCCGTGACCGAATCCTCTTCGCGAACACGATCCAGGCCTCGTTCGCCCAGCTCTCGCTGGGAGCCCTGACGGCGCTGACCCCGATCTTCGTTCGAGACGTGCTCGCGCCCCCGAACGTGGACCCGAAGGCCGCCTACGCCTTCCTTGAGACCGCGCTTGGCATCGGCAACCTGGTCGGCGGGTTCACGATCGGCCTGATCGGCATGCGGCTGGCGAAGGGCCGGGCGGTGATCGGCGGCTACGTCCTGTGGGGTGCGGCGGTCGTGCTCTTCGCAATCAGCGGCAACGTGGCTCTCGACTTCGGGATCCTGCTGGGCGCGGGCATCGCCAACATGCTCTTCGTGATCCCGAGCCAGGTCCTGTTCCAGGAGCGGACGCCCGAGGACATGCTCGGTCGGGTCATCGGGTTCCGGTTCGCGCTCGTCT
>DATBPR010000383.1:0-1540 GCA_036561285.1 Candidatus Limnocylindrales bacterium
CCGCGTCCTCGACGGCGATCGCGACTTCCAGATTCGCGTCGATCGGGGTACCGATCTCGTCGTCCGCGGGGCGCTGCAGGAGCCGCTGCTGAAGGTCGACTCGACCGGCGTCTGGGTCAACGCGAGCTCGCCGACGGCGTCGAGCGACAAGCTCGTCTCGCCGACCCGGCACGGTTGGATCCACCTGAACGGCGGGCGCACCGTCGTCTGGCACGACCACCGGCTTTCGCCGCCGCCCGCGAGCCGGCCGGGCCCGGCCGGGAAGTTCGTCGTGCCGGTGGACGTCAACGGCGTGCCGCACGCGATCTCCGGAGAGTTCTTCCGGGTCGCCCGCCCGGCCGCCTGGCCCTGGCCCGCGGCCGCCGCGCTCTTCGCGGCCGGCATAGTGCTCGCGATCCGGAGGCGGAGCCTTCGTGCACCGCTGACGATCGGGCTCGGCGTGACGGCAGGCGTAGCTGCGCTCCTCGAGGTGACGACCTTCGCCGTCCGCGATGCGACCTCCGGCGGAGTCGCGTGGCTCCAGCTCGTGACGGCGGCGATCGTCGGCGGAGTGCTCGCGGCGCTGCTCGTCCGGCTCAAAGGCAGGGCTCGCGTGCATGCCGCGGGCGTCGTCGGCGCTGTTGCGGCCGCCGTCAGCCTCAGCTCGACGCCCGTCTTCTGGCACGGCGTCGTGATCTCCGCGCTGCCGGCCGTGCTCGCGCGCGCCGTCTGCGCGATCGCTATCGTCGCCGGCGCTGCCGCGGCGCTTCTCAGCTTTCTGCCTGACTTCGACGAGCCGGTCCGCGTCCGGAGGCCGTTGCCGCGATGAGCGCATTCCTCCTGGCGATCGCGCTCCTGGGGAGCCCCTCCGTCCACCCGTGGCCGATCGGGCCCGGGCCGCGCTACACGCCGCCGGCCCGGACTGCCGCGGTTGCGGCCGGAAAGCCCGTCGGTTCGCTCACCTGCGGGCCCGCAGGCACGAGCTTCCGGCTCCATCTCGAGCTGTTCGCGGGTCGCAAGGTGATCGTCGTCCCGGCGGGGATCGGCGCCGCGTCGTCGGGCTGCGTCTACCCGGCCAGGACGGCCGAGCCCGGCGGGATCGTCCGGGTCGCGACCGGCAAGAGCATGACGCTCGGCGACCTCTTCCGGATCTGGGGCCAGCCGCTCGACGCTCATCACCTCGCGTCGTTCACCTCACAGACCCCCGTCCGCGCGTACGTGAACGGCCGTCTCGTCCACGGCCCTCTCGCGGCGATCCCGCTCACACGCCATGCCGAGATCGTGCTCGAGCTCGGCCCCTACCTCCCCCCCCATTCCTTCTTCCTGTTCGCCGGAGGTGACTCGTGAAGCTGCTCGCTCTCCTGGTCGTTCCCGCGGCCGTCCTCGCCCTCGCCGGTTGCGGCGGCTCGACCACCGTCAACGGCCCCACCGTCCAGCCTGCCGCCACCTACAGGCTCGTCGATCTGAAGCCCTCCGGCCCGATCGCTCCCGGCAAGCCGGTTCGCGTCTCGTTCTCGATCGAGCAGCCGGACGGCACGCCGCTCACCCAGTTCAAGACCGG
>DATBPR010000384.1:0-1939 GCA_036561285.1 Candidatus Limnocylindrales bacterium
TCTCGAACGCGACGGTCACCCCGATCGCCGAGGAGCCGGCCGCTGTGGCCGAGGCTGCGCCACCGGAGCCCGCCGGGCAGAACGCCCGCGCCTGACCGGCCGGGCATGCAACGGTGAGCGCGGAGCCCCGGAACGCAACGATCGCCTACCCCGGTGGCCTCCGTGCGCGCTGGCGCTGGGGCGGCAGCGGGTCGGGCCGCGAGGTCTTCGCCCTGTCCGAGGCGGGCGGCGAGCTGATCGATCTGGGGACGCTCGTCGCGGAGGACCCGGAGCCGCTCTGCCGGGCCGAGCTCCGGCTCGAAGGACCGCGCGGGGCGTGGACGGCCCGGTTCGCGTCGCTGATCCACGACGACCCGCGGGCGCTCCACTGGGACACGGCCGGCGTCCTGGTGGTGGGCTATGGCTTCCACACCTATGCGCTCGAGACGGCCACCGGCGCGCTCCGCTGGGAGCATCGCTCGGCGACACCGATCGTCGCCCTGCTGGGCTCGCCGAGACTCGCCCACGTCATCGTGCAATCCGAGATCGAGACGTTCGCGATCGAACCCGACGGGACCGTCGCCTGGCGGATCGCCCACTCCGACGTCGTCACGGCGGCCGACCTGCTCGGTGGCCGCCTGGTCCTGACCAGCTTCGACGGACAGGCGACCGCGCTCGATCCAGCGACCGGCCGCACCACCGGCTGACCCGCCATGGTGGACGGACTGTGGATAACTCCTCAGATCCGACGCGGAACGGTGGATGACAGGGCTTGACCCGATCGGACCCGGCGCCTAGCGTTCGCAGCAGCCCGGAGGAGCCGAGCGGCACTAACGGCTGAGATCGCCTCAAGGCCCACGTGTCGTGGAGGTTTCTTCGGGTCTTTCGTATCCGGCGGGTATCATCGCCGCCGTGTTCCCCCTCATCCTCCTGGTCACCGGTCTCGTCGCGCTCGCGGCGGGGATCCTGATCCTTCGCTCGTACGGCCCCAACTACCGGATCGGGCGTCTCTTGGCCTCGACACCGACGGTCAGTGTCGCCGAGGCGCGCGGACTGGCAGATGGCCGGCCGCGCTACGTCCGGGTCGACGGGCGGATCGATTCCGAGGAGGACTTCGAGGACGACGCGCATCGGCCGCTTGTCTTCCGTCGGACACGTCTTCAGCTCCGCCGCGACGGCGGCTGGGTCTCGTTCGAGGATCGCCGCGAGCGCGTGCCGTTCGAGGTCCGCGACGGCCTCGACGGGATCGTCATCGACGACGCCGACCTCGACACGGGCCTGGTCGTCGTCCCGCGTGAATCGGTCGGGACCGCGGCCGACGTTGCCGACCGTGTCCCGGCAGGCACCCCGCCGACGACCCCGGTCAGGCTGTGGGTCGACCAGGTCTCGTCGGTCGAGCACGCGATCGTCTTGGGCGTGCCGACTCGCGACGATGGTGGCGAGCCGCGCATGTCGGCGGGTCTCGGCCGCCCGCTCGTGCTGACCACCCTGGAGTCCGACGAGGCGATGCGGATCCTGGCCGAGGGCAGTCCGGGGCGGATCAGGATCGCCACGGCCTGCCTGGTCGGCGGGATGGGGCTGATCATCGTCGCGATCGTGCTCGCGCTGGCGGGCGCACTGTCGTGAGACTCCGGGGCGTCGTGGTCGTCGTGGCAGCCGGTCTGCTGTGGCTGGCATGCGCACTGGCCACACTGGCCGCATCACCAAGCCCGGAACCCGCTGTCGGCGACCCGCGCAGCTCCGGCCAGGGCCCCGGTTTGGTCGGCGACCCGGGCTTCGCACTGCTTGCGGTCGTGGCGATCGGCGCCGGCACCGTGGCGGCGACCCTCGTCTACGTCCGATTGACGGCGCGCAAGGACGTCTGAGCCCGATGGGACCATCGGACTATTGGCAAGAACTGTGAGATTGCTAGGCTCGACTCATCAACTTCACATTTCCTCAGTGAGTCGTGCCGATCTCA
>DATBPR010000385.1:0-2486 GCA_036561285.1 Candidatus Limnocylindrales bacterium
GCAGGTTCGGGAGCTTGGCCGGGAGGACGGTCGGCTGCTTCTGGGTGCCGTCGTAGTTGTCCTCGTAGTCGACGGTCTCCTTGTCGATGTCGTCGAGCATCTCGGCGGCGATCGCGGTGAGGCGCGCCTCCGTGTAGCGCATCGCGGCCGCGCCGTCGCCGTCGACGGATCCGAAGTTGCCCTGGCCGTCGACGAGCGGGTAGCGCATCGAGAAGTCCTGGGCGAGCCGGACGAGGGCGTCGTACAGGGCGACGTCGCCGTGCGGGTGGTACTTGCCCATCACCTCGCCGACGATCGCGGCGCATTTCCGGTAGGAGCTGGTGGCGCTGAGCCCCATCTCCCCCATCGTGTAGAGGATCCGGCGGTGGACCGGCTTCAAACCGTCGCGGACGTCGGGCAGGGCACGCGACACGATCACGCTCATCGCGTAATCGAGGTAGCTCGTCCGCATCTCGTCCTCGATGCGGATGGCTCGGACGTTGCCCAGGTCGTCGGTCACGGGTGCTGGCTCCTCCTGGTGGACGCGGCGCACGTGCTTGGTCCGGCACGCGTTATCGCGATCCTAACGATCGTTCGTTTGGTCATGTCAACGGTGGTTCCGGGACCGGAATGCCCAGGTAGCCGCCGCCGAACCGCGCGGCCGCCTCGGCAGCCCGCGAGGTGCCCGGCGCACCGGCTCGCCGGCGGATCCCTTCGAGCCGGGAGCGGATCGCGTCGGCATCGGCCGGTTCGAGCTTCACGAGCGCGTCGCGGATCACCCACGCCCGGTGACCGTCAGCGGTCGCGGCCGCGGTCTCCGCCTCGTCGCGCAGGAATGCCGTGGTCGCCGCCAGGTCCACGCCCGCCATCGACCGCAGGGCCCAGGCCAGGGCCTTCTGGACGTCCGCCTCGTCGTCGCCGATCAGGTCGCGGATCAGCCCGAGACCGTGGCTCGCGACCTCGGGGGCACGGCCGCGCCGATGGTCGACGTGCGGCAGGGTGGCGATCGTGCTGCCGACGAGCCGCCGCTCCCAGCGCGACGGGCTGTAGACGAGCTGCTCGAGCTCGGCCCAGCGGTAGGGCTCGTTCAGGATCCCCTTGCCGACGGGATGGGCGAGGCTGTCGACCGTGATCCAGTCGGCGGCCTCCCGCGACGCGCGGCGGAGAAGCTGCCACGCCCGCTCGGTGTCGTCGACGATCAGTCGCTCCAGCAGGCCGAACGCGAACCAGCGTTCCTCGAGCGCCTCTACCCGGAGGAGGCGATCGGCGACGAACAGCCAGTCCGACGTGCGCTCGTGTCGCGTGGCCTCGCGGAACCCGCGCCTGATCGCCTCGATGAGCGGCCAGCGGACCCCGTGGAGCGCGCCGATCCCCGGCGCGATCCGACGCTGGCCCTCGAGATAGGCCGGATCGGCGAGGTCCTCGAGCCCGGCGCCGAGCATTCGCGTGAACGTGTCGGGGTCGCCGATCTCGGCGGCGAGCCGGCGGCCGAGGGCCTCGGCGTCGAGCCGGCGATCGGCTACGAAGGCGTTCGCCTCCGCGGTGATCGGGCTGAGGGTCGCCGACGGGCTCACGATGCGGCTCTCATCGACGCGGACGACGTCGTGGGCGGCTCCGCGCCGGCGCCGCGCCGGACCAGCCGGAAGCGGTAGCGCTCCTGGAGACGGCGCCGGCTCTCGGCGTCGGCCGCGACATAGGTCGCCACGGCGGTGGCCAGCTGGGTGCCGTCCGCGGGGTCGACGATCCGGCCGGCCGTCTCGATCATCCGCCGGCGTACCGTGGTCACCCAGCCCTCGGCGCGGAACGGCGGGCCGAGCGCGACCGGCTTCCGGAAGGCGACGTTCAGCCGGGCGGTGACGCCCCAGTTGTCGGTCGCCGCGAGGGACCAGGCCATGACCTCGTCGAGGATCGTGCACAGGATCCCGCCATGCGCGATCCCCTCCCAGCCCTGGAACCGGTCCGGCAGCGCGAGCTCCGTCCAGCAGCGATCGCCCTCGACGTGGAGGTCCAGGTGGAGTCCGTGCTCGTTGAGCTCGCCGCATGCGAAGCAGTTGTGCGGCGCGACCTCGATCGCGAGCTCAGACGTCAAGATTGCGGACCTTGCGCGCCTCGGTCTTGATGAAGTCCTTGCGCGGGGCGACCTTCTCGCCCATCAGCATCGTGAAGATCGCGTCGGCCTCGACCGCGTCCTCGATCTCCGCGCGGAGCAGGGTTCGTGTCTCCGGGTTCATCGTCGTGTCCCAGAGCTGGTCGGCGTTCATCTCGCCGAGGCCCTTGAACCGCTGGACACCATCACGCGGCCGCGGATCCCGGCGTCCCTCGGCGATGCCCGCCTCGATGACGCGGTCCATCTCAGCAGGGGAGAAGACGTAGCTGGGGTCGACGTTACCGCCCCACTTGATCTTGAACAGCGGCGGCTGGGCGAGGTAGACGTGGCCCGCCTCGATGAGCGGCTTCATGAACCGGAACAGCAGCGTCAGCAGCAGCGTCCGGATGTGCTGGCCGTC
>DATBPR010000386.1:0-4147 GCA_036561285.1 Candidatus Limnocylindrales bacterium
AGGGCGTGTCGCGGCGGCTCGTCGGCGTCGAGGTCGCGGGCGACGCCCTGCCGTTCGAGCTGTCGGAGAAGCGGCCCGCCCTCGTCGACGGCGAGGCGGTCGGCACGGTCACCGACCTGATCTGGTCGCCCCGGCTCGAAAAGAACATCGGCTACGTCTGGCTGCCGATCGAGCTGAGCGGACCGGGCCGGGCGCTGGAGATCGTCGCCCCCGACGGCGGCCGCTGGGCAGGGACGACGGCCGCGATCCCGTTCATGGACCCGAAGAAGCAGGTGCCGCTCGGATAAGGCTGTCGCGGATGGACACCGCTGGACGTCGTTGCCGGCTGCGCTCCGCGCTCACGCACGTCCAAGTGCGCTCGCTTTCGGTGCTCGCCGGCGCCCAGCCAGCGACGCGCATCCGCGACGAACGCAGTTCGGGGAGCCTCAGGTCGCCGGGGCGTCCTCGACGGCCGCGAGCGGCGGCTCCGAGCGGAAGGCGCCCAGCCGCCAGGCGATGAACAGGGCGATCGAGACGACCACCACGATGATCGTCGAGATCGCGTTGATCTGGGGCGTGACGCCGAACTTGATCGAGCTGTAGATGAAGATCGGCAGCGTGGTCGAGCCGACGCCGGCGTTGAACGAGGTCACGACCAGGTCGTCGAACGACAGCGCGAACGAGATCATCGCTCCGGCGAAGACCGCCGGCAGGATCAGCGGCAGCGTCACGTAGCGGAAGGCGCCGAACGCCGATGCGCCGAGGTCCCGGGCGGCCTCCTCCAGCCGCGGATCCATCCCGACGGCTCGGGCCCGCACGACCACGGCCACGTACGAGATGCAGAACGTGATGTGGGCGAGCGAGATCTGTCCCAGCGAGCCGTTTGACCCGAACAGCTGCGCGAAGAAGATCAGCAGGCTGATCCCCATGATGATCTCGGGGGTCACCATCGGCAGGAGGAGGAGCGTCTCCGTCGCGCCGGAGCCGCGGAACTTCAGCCGGGCGAGGCCGAGGCCCAGCAGTGATCCGAGGATCGTCGAGCCGATGACGGCGAATACGGCCACCTCGAGGGTGACGCCGAGGGCGCTGATCAGGTCACGGTTCGCGAACAGCTTCGGGTACCAGTCGAGCGTGAAGCCCTGCCAGACGAAGTTCCGGCGCGACTGGTTGAAGCTGAAGACGATCAGGACGACGATCGGCGCGAAGAGGATGGCGTAGATCAGGACCGCGAAGCCCGACAGCCAGCGGTTGCGCTGCCTCATCCGATCACCTCGCGGCGCAACGTCCGGAGCGCGAGCAGGGTCCCGCCGAGCGTCACCACCATCAGCAGGAAGCCGAGAGCCGAACCGTACGGCCAGTCGCGGCCGCTGGTGAACAGGACCTGGATGATCTTGGCGATCGTCGTCGTCTGGGCGCCGCCGAGCAGGTCCGGCGTCACGTAGTCACCGATGGCCGGGATGAAGGTCAGCAGGGCCGCCGCCACGATGCCCGGCATCGTCAGCGGCAGGGTGACGTGGAGGAACGCCCCGCGACCCGATGCGAACAGGTCCCGGGCCGCCTCGACGAGATGCCCGTCGAGCCGGTCGATCGAGACGTACATCGGCAGGATCGCGAACGGCAGGAAGCCGTAGGTCATGCCGAGGATCACGGCAAAGTCGGAGTTCAGGATCGGGATCGGGTCGCTGATGACCCCGAGCGTGAGGAGGATCGAGTTCAGGACCCCGTTGTCGCGCAGGATGATCATCCAGGCGTAGGTCCGGATGAGGTAGCTCGTCCAGAACGGCAGCATCACGAGGATCAGGAGGAGGATCTTCCGCGACCCGCCGTAGCGCGAGATCCAGTAGGCGATCGGGTAGCCGATCAGGATCGACAGGATCGTCGTGATCCCCGCGTAGCGCAGCGAGTTGGCGAAGGCGGGCAGGTACTCGGGCCGGGTCGCCCGGAGGTAGTTGTCGAGGCTCGGGTTGGCGAGCGTGATGTGGTTGGCCGCGTCGCGGGACCCGAGGCTGACGACCAGGATGATCGCGAGCGGCGCAAGGAAGAAGATCGCCAGCCAGACGACGCCCGGCGCGACGAAGACGAGCCCGGCGATCCGCTCGGACAGGGGCCGACGGCCGGCGGTCGGGGTCGGGGCGGCGACGGGTGCCGCGGCGGCCTCGGCCGGAGTCGACGGCGACGCCACCTAGGCCCGGAGCGCGTTCCAGCGCTGCGTGTACTTGTCCAGGTCCGCCGGCGGCAGGAAGATCAGCTCGACCAGCTTGTCGACCACGGCCTGCGGCGGGTTCAGCCGCGGATCGCCCTTGATCGCGTCGTCGATGTACTGCTCGGCGGCCGCGTTCGGCCCCATGTAGCCGATGTAGTTCGTGTTCGCGGCGCTGATCTGGGGGTCGAGGTTGAAGTTGATCCAGAGCTGGGCCGCAATCGGGTGGGGCGCGCCCGACAGGACGACGAGCGTGTCGTTGCCACGGACGGCGCCCGTCGTCGGGATCACGTACTTGATGTTCGGCTTGTCCGCGATCATCTGGTACCAGTCGCCGGACCAGGCGTGGCTGATCCAGAGGTTGCCGCTCGTCATGTCTCCGATGTCGTCGTCGGTGTACTTCCGGAGGAGCGGCTTCTGCTGTTCGAGCAGGTTGAGCATCTGGTCGAGCTGGGCCTCGTCGGTCGTGTTCGGATCGATCCCCAGCTTGAAGCCGGCGACGGCGAACACCTCGCGCTGGTCGTCGAGCATGCCGATATGGCCCTTCGACGCCGGGTCGAACAGGGCATCCCACGTCGTCTGGTTGCCGGGCACCTTCGCCGGATCCCAGGCGTAGCCCGTGGTCCACCAGTAGTTCGGGATCGAGTAGGCGTTGCCCGGGTCGTAGGCCGGGTTCGTCCACTCCGGGCGGAGGTTCGAGACGTTCGGGATCAGGCTCTTGTCCAGCTTCAGGACGACGCCGTCGCTGATCAGCGAGGGGAGCTCCGTCGACGCCGGGTAGCTGACGTCGTAGCCACCACCCTTGCCGTCGCTCCGGAGCTTGGTCATCTGGGTGTCGGCGTCGGGGAACTTGTCGTAGTGGACCTGGATGCCGGTCTGGTCCTGGAACTTCGTGACCGTATCCGCGCCGATGTAGGCATCCCAGTTGTAGACGAAGAGCTCCTTCTCGGGGCTCGGGACCGGGGTCGGCTCGGGCGTGGCGCTGGCGACCGCGACCTCGCTGGGGGCGATGCTCGGCGGAGCGGCCGACGGCCCGGTCGACGGGGCGGCGCTCGGCGCCAGGCCCGCGTTCGTGCAGGCGGCGACGATCGGGGCGAGGGCGACCGCCGCGCCCAGCGCGGTCACGGCCTCGAGCAGCTGGCGGCGGGTCATCCGCCGCTCGACGAGGTAGCGCTCGAGCTCCCGCTCGATCAACGCGTCGGTGGGGTCGCCCGGTCGTCCGGTCATGGCTGCTCCTCCTTGCGATCGGCGCGTTCGTCCAGGACGAGCGCCTCCGATGGCGCCCATGCGAGCTCGACGTCGTCCCCCCGTTCGTAGCGTGATCCCTGCTTGCCTGCCAGAACGGCGACGGTCAGTCCCCCCGGCGTCCGGACGCGGTACTGGACCGACGATCCGAGGTAGGCGACCTGCTCGACGGTCGCGGGCAGCCAGTCGATGGCCTCGCGCGCCGTCCCGTTCCGCGGCTCGATCCTGATGGATTCCGGGCGGAGGCTCACGTCGATCTCCTCGCCCGGAGCCCGGCCCTCCCCGCCGATCCGGCAGCGGTCACCCGACCCGAGCCGGACGACGGCGGTCGAGCCATCGATCGCCTCGACCGTCCCGGACAGGAGGTTCGAGGTCCCGATGAAGTCGGCGACGAACTTCGTCCGGGGCCGCTCGTAGAGCTCTTCCGGCGTCCCGAGCTGCTCGACCCGGCCGCCGGACATCACCGCGATCCGGTCGCTCATCGTGAGCGCCTCCTCCTGGTCGTGGGTCACGTAGACGAACGTGATCCCGACCTCCGTCTGGACGCGCTTCAGCTCGACCTGGAGCGCCTTGCGCAGCTTCAGGTCGAGCGCGCCGAGCGGCTCGTCGAGCAGGAGCACCTGGGGCCGGTTGATCAGCGCCCGGGCGAGCGCCACCCGCTGCTGCTGGCCACCCGACATCTGGCCGGGCTTGCGCTTCTCGAACCCGGTCAGCTGCACCAGC
>DATBPR010000387.1:0-3936 GCA_036561285.1 Candidatus Limnocylindrales bacterium
TCCACCAGGGCGACCCGGGCGACGCGCTGTTCGTCGTCTCGACCGGCTCGGTCAAGGTCGTCCTGCCGAGCGACGAGGGCGCGGAGCCGGCGATCGTCGCGATCCTCGGGCCCGGCGAGTTCTTCGGCGAGCTGGCCATCCTCGACGGGGCCCCGCATTCCGCGACGATCGTCGCCGTCGAGGCCACCGAGACGCTCGTCCTCCACCGCGACCAGTTCCTGTCGCTGATCGACACGGACCCGGGCATCCGCCGGACGCTCCTCGCCTCGCTGGCCACCGAGATCCGGCGCCTGACCGGCCACGTCGAGGACCTCCACTTCCTCGACCTGCCGGGTCGCCTCGCGTCGCGGATCGTGCGTCTCGCCGAGACGAGCGGCGCCACCGGACCGGACGGCGCGACCGCGATCCCGTGGCCGTACACCCAGTCGGAGCTTGCCGGGATGATCGGGGGCTCGCGCCAGTCCGTGAACCGGCTGCTCGCGGACCTGGCCGACCAGGGGCTGGTTCGTCTCGAGCGTGATCAGCTCGTCGTCGTCGACCGCGAGCGACTCGCCGCAACGATCGAGCGGTGACCGACACGGACCCGGTTGGCGGAGCTGCCGGCCGGCGCGGACCCCCCGATCGGGCGGGCGGAGCCTCCGACCCGGACCGGCTCGCCGAGGCACTCCGGGCCGTCGCCCTCCGGGTGGAGGCCGCGCGCCGGATCAGCCCGACGTCCCGAACGGCCGTCCTGCGGTCGATCGTCGAGGCCACGGCGGCCCTGTTCGCCGCGGAAGCCGCGTCGATCGCGCTCCACGACCCCGCGACGGGCCGGCTCGTGTTCGAGGTCGCGGCCGGTGAGCAGGGCCAGGGCGTGGTCGGCCTGGACATCGACGTCGGCCAGGGCGTGGCGGGTTACGTCTTCTCGACCGGCCAGCCCATCGCCCTCGCCGACGTCGCGTCGGACGCGCGGTTCGGCCGGACCACCGCCGAGCAGACCGGCTACGTCCCGCGGTCGCTGATCGCAGTCCCCCTCGCCGACGACGACGGGATCGTGGGCGTGCTGGAGGTGCTCGACAAGCGCGGCGACGGCGGGTTCGACCTCCGTGATCTCGAGCTGGCCGGCGTCTTCGCGCGCCAGGCGACGGTTGCGATCCGATCGAGCCGCCTCGAGCGCGACACGGGGGCCCTGCTCCGGGCCGTCCTCGCCGCCGCGGGAGATCCGGCGAACGCCGACGAGGTCGACACGATCGTCGCCGGCGCCGTTGCCGACCTCGACGCGGATGAGACCGATCCGCTGTGGGAGCTCGCGGACGAGGTCGCCCGCCTCGCGACGGCTGATCCCGCCCAGCTCGACCTGGTGCGCGAGCTGCTGGCGGTCCTCGTCCGCCGCGCCGGGCGGGCGTCATCCGGGCACGGCCGACCCGGCCGGCCGCGGTGAGCCGGCCCGTCCCGCCCGATCCCGCGCCGTCCGACGACCGCCCGGCCGCGGTGAACCGGCCCGTCCCGCCCGATCCCGCGACGGCCGGCGACCGCCCGGCGGCAGTCCCGCCGTCCGGTTTCGCGCCGACCCTCCCTGCCTGGGCCGAGGCCTTCGCCGCCGACCACCGCGCCGATCTGCGCCGCATCGCGCCGTTCGGGTCGGTCGACCGCGCTTGGGCGTTCGGCCCCGGCGACGGAGCGGGGATCACGGTCGCCGTCATCGATTCGGGCGTCGAGGGGACGCATCCCGCCCTCGGCGGCGCGCTCCGCGAGAGCGTCCGGGTCGAGGTCGACGGCGAGGACACGACCGTCGTCGAGGACGACGCGGTCGATCTCGTCGGCCACGGCACCGCGTGCGCCGGGATCGTCCACGAGCTGGCCCCGGCCGCGTCGCTGGTCAGCGTCCGCGTCCTCGGCTCGGACAACCGCGGCAAGGGCCTCGCGTTCGCGGCCGGCCTCGACTGGGCGATCGCCCGGGGCGCGTCGGTCGTGAATCTCAGCCTCTCGTCCCGGAGCGAGGCGATGTACGCGACGCTCCACGACCTCGCGGACCGCGCGTATTTCGCGAACTGCCTCCTCGTCTGCGCCGCGAACAACGTCGCGATCGCCAGCTACCCGTCCCTGTTCGCCGCGGTCGTCTCGGTGGCGGCCCACGACGTCCGTGACGCCGAGACGTGGTTCTACAACCCGCGTCCGCCGGTCGAGTTCGGGGCGTATGGGCTGGACGTCGAAGTGGCCTGGCGGGACGGCTCGCGGATCGTCGCGACCGGCAACAGCTTCGCTGCCCCGCACATCGCCGGGCTCGCGGCGCGGATCCGGGCGGCCCATCCGGGCGCGACCCCCTTCGAGGTGAAGACGATCCTCGCCGCGACGGCCACCCAACCTGGCTGACGCGTCCGGACATGCAGAACGCCCCGTCCGATGGACGGGGCGTTCCGTGGGCGGCGGGGTCTCCGCCCCGGGGAAGGTCCGATCAGTCGGCCAGTCAGCCCTCGGTGTCGTCCGTCAGCTCGCCGCCGCCGGACGGCAGCCGGAAGTCGCCGCCCGTGCCGGGCAGGCGCGTGCCGAGCTGCTCGGGGCCGGGGATCCCGGCGTCGTCGTCCTGGATGTGTCCTTCGACGTCATCGGTCAGCTCGCCGCCGCCGGACGGCCGACGGAAGTCGCCGCCGGTGCCGGGCAGGCGCGTGCCGAGCTCGTCCGGGCCGGCCGTGTGACCCTCGACGTCGTCCGCGCCGGGCAAGCCGTCGACCTGCTCGCCCGTCGGCAGCCCGTCGATCGCCTCTTCTCGCGGCAGCTTCTTGAACTTGTCCATTGCGGATCCCTCCGTCACTGACCCCGAACCTTCACGTGCGCGTTGCGAGGAGTCGTCGTCGTGCACCATACGCCCCGCACGCTCCGCGCGACCGTGCCGGGCGGGACCGCGGGGTTGTCAACTGCGATACATCGGGCGCCCGAGCCGAACGGGCGGCGCGATTCCGCCGCGGCGGCAGATCTCGGCTCAGTACGTCTTCGGCAGCGCCTCGACCGTCGGTCGGGGCGTCCGCAGGTCCTTCAGGGACGCCTGGTCGACACCGGAGAACCGCGGCAGGTCGGCGTTGTTCGTCCGGTTCAGGCGCTCGTTCAGCTTCGACAGGAACAGCGAGCCGAGCTCGGGGACGGCCATGAGCGAGCGGAGCGTCGCGGCGGGCACCTCGACGACGGTCGTCGCCTCCTCCGCCACCACGTTGGCGGTCCGGCGGCTCCCCGTCAGCGCCGCGATCTCGCCGAAGAAATCGCCCGCGGGCATCGCCGAGAGGGAGCGATAGCTGCCGTCCGGCTCTGGCGTTCCGGCCACGGCTCGTCCGTCGAGGATGAAGTAGGCCGCGTCGCCGACCTCGCCTTCGCTGACGATCGTGGTTCCGGCCGGGATCTCGCGGACCGTCGCCGCGGCGACGAGCGCGTCTCGCTGCGGGTCGCTGATCCGGCCGAGCGCCGGGAGATGGCCGGCCAGGCGGTCGAAGTCGGCGAGGGTCGCCGGCCGGATCGGGATGGCCCCGGCCGGGACGGGCCGGGCGTGGCGCAGCGTCGAGAGGGCGTGGAGCCAGTCGCCGGCCGGGCGGCCGACTCCCGGCAGGATCGCGGTGACCAGGCCGGCGGCGATCAGGAGGACCGACGACGCGACGACGAGCAGCCGGATGTCGACCACGTCCGCTAGACCGGCCAGCCCGATGCCCACGAGGAACATCACGTCACGGGCGACGTTGTACGCGCCGAAGACCCGGCCGCGCATCTCGCGCGGGGTGTTCCGCTGGAGCAGGACGCGCCGGGCGATCGACGAGGGCGCGTTGAAGAAGCCCGAGATCGTCACGAGGGCGATCGCCACCACGACCGAGGTCGCGAGGCCGTACAGGATGCCGGCGAGGCCCATGGCGATCGTCGAGAAAACGATCCACGTCCCCTCCGGCAACCGGGACGAGTACTTCGCCATCATCAGGC
>DATBPR010000388.1:0-7360 GCA_036561285.1 Candidatus Limnocylindrales bacterium
CTGCGCAAGGATCCGATCACCGGCTGGTGGGTCGCGACGATCGTCGACCGCGCCTTCCTCCGGGACCGGTTCGCGCTCCCGGCCGGCGAGGTGGACGACGGCGGCGACTGCCAGAACTGTCGCCTGCCGGCGGGCGACGGCGTCCGCGTTCGCACGCTCAAGGACTTCGCGTTCCACGTGATCGGGACCGGTGAGGAAGCCCGCGAGCTCGAGGCGTCCGTCGCGCAGGTGTCCCTGGCCGACGCGCGGGCGAGCGGCAGCTGGCGGACCATCGTCGCCCCGCCCGGCGAGCACCGCCCCCTCCACGCCGTCGGAACCGAGACGATCACGGCCCTGCTCGCGAACGCCCGGACGTGCCTCGCCGATGCCCGTCGAGCCGGCGTGACCGACCACCTCCAGGTCGTCCAGAACTGGGGCGCCCAGGCGGGTGCCCGGACCAATCACCTCTGCCTGGACCTGTACGACCTGCCGCAGATCCCGCACCGGGTCGCCGAGGAGCTCGGCGGGGCCGCGCGGTTCGTCATCCGCGAGGGCGAGTGCCCGTGGTGCCGCCTCGTCCGGACCGAATCCGCCCGCCCGGACCGGCTCGTCTGGCAGGACGCCGACTCGGTCGCCTTCGCCCCGTTCGCCTCGCGGTCCCCGTTCGAGGTCTGGGTCGTCCCGCGAACCCATGACGCGGACTTCGGCCGGGCCTCGGACGCCGACGTCACGGCTGCGGGCGAGGCCCTCCGCCAGGTCCTCGGCGCGCTCGGGGCGACGCTCGACGGACCGCCGTACAACCTCGTGCTCCACACCGCCCCGCTCCGGGAGCAGGTCGACGCCACGTACCACTGGCACTGGGAGATCCACCCGCGCCTGCGCGAGATCGCGGGGCTCGAGCTCGGGACCGGCCTGCCGGTGAACCCGGTCTCGCCGGAGGACGCCGTCGAGGAGCTTCTCGCCCGGGCCCGACCGGGCCGGCCCGAGGTCGTGGAGGCCACCGGCTGATGGCGGCAACGCCGCAGGTGGGGCGGCGTCACACCGGACGGATGCCTCGCGTCTCAGGGCCCAGGAGCGCACGCCCAACCCCTGTGCCTCCGGACCTATCCCCGCGACAGACGGAGTCTCCATGGTCGGCGCGCTTGACAGCAGGATGCGCACGCGAGGCGTGTTCGCCGGGGTGGCGCGCGTGAGCGATGCCTGGGAGCGAGACGCCGCCGCCGGGTTCGTCGAGGAGCTGTTCGCCGCCCACCACGGCGAGATCTACGCGTACCTGATCCGGATGCTCCGGGACCCGGAGCTCGCCGCGGACCTGACCCAGGACGCGTTCGTCAAGGCCTACCGGAACTACGACACGCTCGAGAAGCCGGAGAACGCCCGGGCCTGGCTGTACCAGATCGCGCACCGCGTGGCGCTCGACCACATCCGTCGCCAGAAGATCGTCCGCTTCCTCCCATGGACGGGCGAGAGCCGCGGCGCCGCCCCCTCCACGGAGCGGCTCGTGATGGACGCCCACCTCTCCTCGGACATGCAGCGCGCGCTGGAGCGGATCCCGGAGCGCCAGCGGGCGGCGCTCCTCCTCGCCGAGCTCCACGATCTGACCGGCCTCGAGCTCGCGGCGGCCCTCGGGGTCAGCCACGTCGCCGCCCGCGCGCTCCTGACTCGCGCCCGGGAGAGCCTCCGCCAGGCGCTCGCCGCGGAGCGGGACGCCGCGGCGGCCGCCGACGTCGAAGCCGAGGCGCGGGCCACGACGAACCAGTCGTCCAGGGGCGCCCGATGAGCTTCGGCCGGCGTCGTCGACCGGATGACTGGTCCACGGTCCACGCTCGTGCCCAGTCGGACCTCTCGGATCGGCTGGACGGGAGCATCGAGCCCCTCGAGGCCGCCTGGGTCGAGGACCACCTCGCCGAGTGCGCCGAGTGCCGGAGCGTCGCCCACGCCTACGAGACGCAGCGCCAGGAGCTCCGGGCGATGCGCGATCCGGCGCCGCTGCCGCCGCGGGACCTGTGGGCCCGGACCGCCGCAGCCATCGAACAGGAACCGCGGTTCCGCGACCGGCGCAGGTCGCGCCCTCGCCGCTCATTCGCTCCCTTGCTTGCCGCGGCGCTCGTCGTGGCCGTCGTCGTCGGGACGCTGACCTCCTCCCGGCTTCTCTTCGACGACGGCCACGCGGCGCATCCCTCGGGCGGTGGCGCCGTGGCGGCGGGCAGCCAGCCCGCGGGATCGGCCTTCGCATTCGCCACGCCGATCCCGGTCAACGGCCACGTCCAGTGGATCAGCCAGTCACAGGACGGCAGCTACACGTTGCGCGACGCGAACGTCCAGGAGGTCTGCCCCGACAAGTCGAGCGGGTGTGACGCGACGGCGCCCGTCGAGAATCAGCCCGTCACGTTCGCCACGGAGCCACAGACGGTCTTCGGCTCGAGCGACGGGACGCGCCTGATCGTCGTCAACCGCTCGGCGCCGTCGGATCCGGGCTCCGTTGCCGTCGTCACT
This sequence comes from Candidatus Limnocylindrales bacterium, assembly GCA_036561285.1. Lineage (GTDB taxonomy): Bacteria > Chloroflexota > Limnocylindria > Limnocylindrales > CSP1-4 > CF-46. The sequence continues at coordinate 2,476 of DATBPR010000388.1, forward strand.
CTCCAGCCGGAGCCGAGCGCGCCGGCGTCCCAGGCCCCGACCTCGACTCCGGCGGCATCGGCTACCGTGGCCGCTTCGGGGTCGCCGACCCCGTCGGGAACGCCCGCAACGAGCCCGTCCACGCCGCCGGCCTCGGCGCCGCCAGCCTCGGCGCCTCCGGCCAGCCAGCCGCCAGGCAGCCAGCCGCCGGCCAGTGCCACGCCGGAGCCGAGCGACACGTCCGCGAGCCAACCGCCGTCCGCGACGCCCGACTCGTCTGCCACGCCGGCACCCTCCGTCACGATCACGCCGTCGCCCCAGCCCGGCGGCGCGGTGGAGATCGCGAAGAACGTCGTGCTCGTGGGACAGTCGGCGGCGTACTCGCCGAGCGGTGACTGGTTCGCGTTCACCGCACGCCCGGCCGACGGATCGGTCGGCCCGGACATCTACCTCTGGAAGGTCGGGGAGCCGGCAGCACGGGCCATCACGACGGACCACGGATCGGTCTTCGGCTCGTGGACCCGCGACAACCAGCTCGTCGGGAGCTCCGTCGTCGAGGCGCCATCTCCCGATCAGGGCTCCGCGGCGCCCGAGCGCGTCGGGGCCTCGTTCGTCATCGATCCCGGGACCGCCGAGCGGACGGCGCTCCCGGAGACCGGACGGACGTGGCGGCCGTCGGTCGATCCGACGGGGCGGCGCGCGGTCTACTGGACCGGCACGCTCAAGCGGGCGGCCGACGCGCCGGTCGACCTGCCCGATGCGGGCCAGCTCGTGATCGGCGACTGGGTGCGGGACCTGCCGTCGTCGAGCGACGCGCCGCGGGACACGCCGGCGCCGGGCGATCAGGCCACCGCCCGCCACGAAACGACGATCGACGGCGCGGCCGTCACCGACTGGGACGCCCGCTGGGATTCGACCGGCACCCGGCTCGCCGTCTGGATCGCCGATCCACGCAACCCCCAGGTCGGGTCCCTCAGCCTGTACAACGTCGATCCGTTCAACGGCCGTGTCGATCTGAAGAAGCCGCTCCTCGACGGCCAGCGCGCCACGGCCGGCTTCTCGCTCTCGGACAGCAAGCTCGTCTGGGCCGAGCCGTCGGCCGATGGATCGGGCGACGGCGGCCGGATCCTCGTCCTGGCCTGGACCGATCACGGCGTCGGCACCGTGGAGACGCTGCCGGACAAGGTATTCGTCATCCGCTGATCGGCTCGTCCGATGCCTGGGTCCATGGCGCGCACCCGGTGCGCCACGGATCCGGCGTTTGGAGTATCGTGCGCCGATCGTGCGACCCACCAGGTTGGTCGCGGGCGCGGCGCTCACTGCCGCCCTCGCCCTGGTCGCGCTACCGGGTATTGCAGGATCGGCCGGGCTCACACCCGCATCGGCCATCGACCCGGCAGCGTTCCAGTCGGTTCAGGTCCCGGCGATCGTGGCGGCGGAGGACGTCGCCGGGTCGTTCGATGGCACCTACCGTTCGGCGGGCCGAATCGATGCCACCACGATCCTGACCGAGCCCGGCGATCCAAAGCCGGCCGCCCGCGTGAGCCGGCCGACCGTCGCCCTGCCGGACGCCCACAGCGGCTCGGCGCAGAAGCCGCCGCGCTACAAGCTGAGCGGCTATGCGACGTTCTACGGGAATGGCACCACGGCGATGCGCCTGCCGCGCGGCACGACGATCGTGGTCTGCGGCAACGGCGGCTGCCTGGAGCGCGTCGTCAGCGACTACGGCCCGATTGCCTCGACGACGAACCAGCGGATCATCGACCTCTACACGCCGGACTTCTTCGCCGTCTGCGGCTGCCCGTCGTACTCGGGCACGACCTGGGTGACGGTCTCCGTCTACTGACCAATCGCCCGGCTGGCGGCCCCGACTGCGTTCGTCGCGGATGACGGTCGCTGGCAAGGCGGCGGCGAGGACCGGAGCGAGCGCACCCCGAGGTGCGTGAGCGAGGACCGCAGCCGGCAACGCAGTCCAGCGAGCGCCAGGCGCGACAGTCAGCGGGTATGCTTCAGATCACCCTTTCGGACGGCCCCGTGAGGCCGCTTGAGCGCCCAGCGAGGCCCGGGAAGGAGCGATGAGCGGCCGTCAGATCATGACCGCGGACGAGATCCGCCGGGCCACGATCCGCATCTCGCACGAGATCGTGGAGAAGCAGGCGGGCACGTCCGGGCTGGTCCTTGTCGGCATCCAGCGTCGCGGTGTCCCCCTCGCCCGACGGATCGCCGCCGCGATCGCCGAGAACGAGGCGGCCGCGATCCCGGTGGGCGCCCTCGACATCACGTTCTACCGCGACGACCTGTCTCTCGTTGCCCAGCAGCCGGTCGTGAAGGGCACGGACCTGCCGTTCGACCTGAACGGCTCCACGATCGTCCTCGTCGACGACGTCCTCTACACGGGCCGGACGATCCGGGCCGCGATGGACGCGCTCGTCGACTTCGGTCGACCCCAGGCGATCCGCCTCGCGGTCCTCGTCGATCGCGGCCATCGCGAGCTGCCGATCCGCGCCGACCACGTCGGCAAGAATGTCCCGACGTCGCGCGAGGAGGTCGTCCGGGTCCAGCTCGAGGAGATCGACGGCGAGGACGCGGTCCTGATCGAGCGGGCGGCGGAGCATGTCGGAGTGCCCGTCGGATGACCGTGGCGGATCGGCCGCGCGACGGATCGACCGACGCCCCGCCGATCGCCGTTCCCAGCGTCGATTCGCCGCCGGACGAGCAACAAAGCGCGTGGCGCCATCGCCATCTGCTCGACGTCGACGTCCTGACGTGGGACGACATCGAGCTCGTGATGCGGACAACCGACGCGATGCGCGAGGTCCTGGCCCGCCCGATCGCCAAGGTCCCGGCGCTTCGCGGCCGGAACGTCACGATCCTGTTCTACGAGGCCTCGACCCGGACCCGCGTGTCGTTCGAGGTCGCGGCGAAGAACCTCTCGGCCGACGTCGTGAACATCGCCGCGGCCACGTCGTCGGTGACGAAGGGCGAGTCGCTCGTGGACACGGTCAAGACCGTCGAGGCGCTCGGGGCCCAGATGCTCGTGATGCGGCACCCGGTCTCCGGCGCGCCATATCTCGCTGCGGAGACGTTCTCCGGCTCCGTCCTGAATGGCGGCGACGGCTGGCACGCGCACCCGACCCAGGCCCTGCTCGACCTGTACACGCTGCGCTCGCGGCTCGCGAACGATGACGGCGCCGTCGGGCCGGGGCGGCTGCTCGCCGGCCGGAAGGTCGTGATCCTCGGCGACATCCTCCACTCGCGCGTCGCCCGCTCGAACGTCTGGACGCTGACCGCCGCCGGCGCGGATCTCTGGCTGTGCGGGCCGTCGACGCTCCTGCGGGGCTTCGAGGCCTGGGCGCTCCGGTCGTCGGCCGCCGGCCGACCCTTCCATGTGACTTCGTCGGTCGACGACGCGCTCCGAGACGCGGACTTCGTCATGGCCCTCCGGATCCAGAAGGAGCGGATGGCGTCAGGGCTGCTGCCATCGCTCCGCGAGTACGCGGCGCGGTACGGGCTCACCCGGGAGCGCCTCGCGCTCGCCCGACCCGATGCCCTGGTCATGCATCCGGGCCCGATGAACGAGGGTGTCGAGATCGCGCCGGACGTCGCGGCGGGGACGCGGTCGCTGATCGAGGAGCAGGTCCGGAACGGGGTCGCGGTCCGGATGGCCCTGCTGTACCTGCTCGCCGGGGTGCGGCCGTGAGCGTGGCGGCGTCCGGCGTCGGGTCATCTGCCGGCGAGATCGGCGCGATCGTCGCGGACCTCGAGATCTCGCGCGCCTGGCTCGTCGATCCCGGCTCGGGCCGCGAAGGTCCGGGGGAGATCGTCGTCTCCGGCGGCGTTCTCGAGGCGGTCACGTGGCTCGACGCCGGCGAAGCCGAGGGGATCGACGACCGCGGGGTGATCGTGACCCCCGGGTTCGTCGACCTGCACGTCCATCTCCGCGAACCCGGCAACGAGGACGCCGAGACGATCGCCAGCGGCCTGGCCGCTGCAGCGCATGGTGGGTTCACGACCGTCTGCGCGATGCCGAACACGACACCGGCGATCGACGATCCGGCGGTCCTCGCCCGGGTTCGCGAGGCCGCGACCTCGTCCGGCTCGCCGGTCCGCGCCCTGGTCTGGGGTGCGATCAGCGCCGGCCGCGGCGGCGAGACCCTCGCCGCCCTCGGCGAGCTGGCCGACGCTGGAGTCGTCGGGTTCAGCGACGACGGCGCTCCCATCGCCTCCGCGACGCTGATGCGCAACGCGATCGCCTACGCCGGCGCCCTCGGGCTGCCGATCGTGGAGCATCCCGAGGATCCGACGCTGACCGGCGGCGCCGAGGCGAACGATGGCTACGTCTCGACCGTCCTCGGGCTGCGGGGCTGGCCAGCCGCCGCCGAGGAGGCCGCCGTCGCCCGCGACCTGGCGCTGCTCGCGGAGATCGTCCGCGACGTGCCCGCGGCCCGGCTGCACCTGACCCACCTTTCGACCGCCGGCGCCCTGGACCTCGTCCGACGGGCGAAGGCGCGCGGACTGCCCGTGAGCTGCGACCTCACGCCGCACCACCTGACGCTCTCGGACGAATGGCTGGCCGGCGCGCGGCGCTGGTCGTGGGAAGGCAGCGGCGATCCCTGGGCCGATGGCACAGGTGCGCTCGTCGCGGCGCCCTACGCGACGTCGCTCCGGGTCAACCCGCCGCTCCGGTCCGTCGCCGACGCGGCCGCCTGCCGCGAGGCGCTCCTCGACGGGACCGCGGACGCGATCGCGACCGATCACGCCCCGCACGCGAGCGTCGACAAGGACGTCGAGTTCGGGCTGTCCGCGAACGGGATCAGCGGTCTCGAGACCGCGTTGGGCGCGGTCCTCGCGATGGTCGACGCCGGGCTCGTTCCGCTGGCCAGGGCGATCGAGGCGCTGACGACCG
>DATBPR010000389.1:0-1612 GCA_036561285.1 Candidatus Limnocylindrales bacterium
GGACCATGGCGTGGAACGGGTCGATCTGGCTGCCGAACGCGCCGGCGAGGCGGACCTCGTCGACCGCATCGATCCCCGCGTGGTCCATCAGCAACCGGACGCCGGCGTAGAGCGCGGCCTTGGCGAGCTGGATCGCCCGGACGTCGTTCTGGGTGACCGCGATCCGGAGCCGGCCGTCGGAGCCGTCGTGGAGGACGTAGCTGAAGGTGCGGCCCTCGGGCACGACGCGCGGCGTGCGCGCGGCGAGCGACCCGTCGACGATCCCGTCCGGGGTGATGATCCCGGCGAGGAACAGCTCCGCGATCACCTCGACGATCCCGGAGCCGCAGATCCCGGTGATCCCGGTCTCGGCGGTCGCCCCGGCGAAGCCCGGCTCGTCCGACCAGAGCTCGCAGCCGATGACCCGGAACCGCGGCTCCAGGGTCTCCCGGTCGATCCGGACCCGCTCGATCGCGCCTGGCGCGGCTCGCTGCCCGCCGGAGATCTGGGCGCCCTCGAAGGCCGGCCCGGTCGGCGACGACGCCGCGAGCAGGAAGTAGCGGTTGCCCAGGACGATCTCGGCATTCGTGCCGACGTCGACGACCAGCTCGACCGCCTCCGACTCGTGGGGCGCCTCGGCGAGGATCACCCCGGCCGTGTCCGCGCCGACGTGGCCGGCGATGCACGGGAGGACGTAGACCCGGGCACCCGGGTGGGTGGTGAGGTCCAGCTCCGCCGCCCGGACCGTCACGGCGCGATCCGTGGCGAGCGCGAACGGCGCGGATCCGAGGGGGATCGGGTCGATGCCCAGGAGGAGGTGGTGCATGATCGGGTTGCCGACGATCGCCAGTTCGAGGATCGTGTCGCGCTTGATCCCCGCCCGCATCGCCAGCTGCGCGAGCAGCCCGTTCAGCGCCGACCGGACGGCCGTCGTCATCTCGCCGGACCCGCCCGCGTTCATCATCGCGTAGCTCACCCGGCTCATCAGGTCCTCGCCGAACCGGATCTGCGGGTTCATCACGCCGGCACTGGCCAGGACCTCACCGGTCTCGAGGTCGGCCAGGTGCCCGGCGATCGTCGTCGACCCGACGTCGATCGCGACGCCATACGCCTTGTCGTGGAGCCCCGGCCAGACGCCCGTGAGCGTCCGCCCGGCGTGGACCGCGACCGTTACCGCATACTTGCCGGCCTCGAGCGCCGGCTGCAGCGCCCGGATCACGCCCAGGTCCGCCTCGAGATCGTGGAGGTCCCACTCCGCGGCGAGCGCCTCCTGGACGCGGAACAGGTCGCCGGACGGAGAGGCCAGCTGGGGCGGCTCGACCTCGACGTAGTGGAGGCGGATGACCGGATCGAGCGTGAAGTCGCGGACATCGAGGTCCTTGCGGACGACCTGGCGGTAGACCTGGCTCTCCGGCGGGACGTCGATCACGACGTCGCCGCGGAGGTGCGCGGCGCAGGCGAGCCGGCGGGCCTGATCGAGACCCTTCGTGTCGCGGTAGGCCGCCTCGATCGAGCCGAACGGGGTCAGGTGGTCCGGCGCCGAGACGATCCCGTGCTTGGCGAACTCGCCGATGCCCTGCTCGACCTGGCAGCGGCCGCAGATGCCGCGCCCGCCGCAGACCGAATCGATGTC
>DATBPR010000390.1:0-5677 GCA_036561285.1 Candidatus Limnocylindrales bacterium
TGCCATCGTCGGCGACACGGTCGAGGCGGTCCGGTTCGATGCCCCCCGCGACCTCCGCGCGGTCCTGTTCATCCCGGACCTTCGCCTGCCGACGGACGAGATGCGCGCCGCGCTCCCGGCGCAGGTCCCGCTCGAGGACGCCGTCGCGAACCTCACCAGGGTCGCGATCGGCGTCGCCGGCATGGCGACCGGCCGGTTCGACCTCCTTCGGGTCCTGACGGTCGATCGCCTCCACGAGCCGTACCGGGCCGCGGTCTTCCCCCAGCTGCCGCGCCTCGTCGAGGCGGCCCGTGGCGCGGGCGCGATCGGCGCCTGTCTGTCCGGCGCCGGCTCGACCGTTCTCGCCTTCTCCGACAGCGTCCGGACGATCACCCGGATCGAGGCGGCGTTCGGCGCGGCGGCGGCCGACACGGACCTCGAGGGGCACATCACCGTCGTGTCGCCGCGCAACCTCGGGGCCCAGATCCTCCAGCGCGCCTGATCGACCGCGCAGGAAGCGGTGCCGCGGGGCACGCGCCGGGCGGATCGGCGCGGTTCGGAGCCGTGCGGTCCGGTTGACGGCCCGCCCAGACTCGGCGCAATGGACGGTTTCATCCAGTCGGTCGGATCGGGGATCAGCGGGCTCGTCGTCGGCTCGCTGTCGTTCATCGGCCAGACCCTGCGCGGGATCGTCGCCGCGCTGGACCACGCGCTCCCGGGCGGTCTGCTCGCCGGCGTCCTCTTCGTCGCGCTGGCCGTGTCCGCCTGGCAGCTCGCCAAGCGCTAGCCGGGCGCCCGGCCGCCACGGCGCGAGCCGCGCCGGAACCCGCTCGTCAGCCGCCGCTGGCCTCGCCCTCCGCTTCCTCGCCGGATCGAGCCGTGCCGCCCTGCGCGGGCGGGGTCCACGACCGGTCGCTGTACTGCTGCTGACGGCGCACCAGGTCGGTCGTCCGGTCCTGCTCGAACCGGGCGAGCTCGAGCTCGTGGGCGGCCTCCAGCTCGTCGTCCGTCCGCGTGTCGATCGGCGCGTCCGGGTCGCCGCCGTCCTCAGCGGGCGCCCGGCCGCCGAGGAGCCGCCGCAGGAACCCCACGGATCAGGCCCCGATCGCGCTCGGCGTGCGACCGCGGATGAACGTCAGCATCTCCTCCCACGCCTGCGAGCTCGCGTCGGCGAACTCGGCCGCCTTCCGGTCGAAGAAGCTGTGGGGCGCGCCGTCGTAGGCCACGAGACGATGCGGCACGTCGGCGGCGGTGAGCGCCCGCTCGAAGACCTCGATCTTGTCCGGAGTGATCGCCTGATCCGCCGCGCCGAACAGCCCGAGGATCGGGTTGCGCATCTCGCCCGCGAGATCCGCCGGCGCCGGGATGTCCGCCCGACCGGGGCCGACCGGGATGCCGTAGAAGCCGATCGACCCGGCCAGGCCGAGTCCCAGGGTGGCCGACAGGAAGGCGAGACGGCCGCCGAAGCAGAAGCCGGTCGTGAAGAGCGACCCGACCCGGAACTCGTCGTGGGCCCGGAGGTGGTCGACGGCGGCCCGGATGTCGGCGGTCAGGCCGGCCCACGTCACCTGCTCGACGTGCGGCATGTGCTCGAACTCGTCGCCTCGCCGGGTGACGCCGGCGGTTCTGCCGAGGAAGTCGATCGCGAGCGCGTCCACGCCGTTCTCGGCGAAGCGCAGTGCGAGCTCCTCGTAGTAGGGATGCAGGCCGCGGACGTCAGGAATGATCACGATCCCGGCGCCGGTCATCTCCGCCGCGCGCGCCCGGAACGCCCGGAACCGGTTGCCGTCCTTCGCCTCGAGCACCAGCTCGGACGAGTCGAGCGCGCCGCCGGCGATCGGGACGATCGGAGGACGGGAATCGAGATCGAAGCACATGCGGCGAGCACCTCCGCGGCGAAGGCTACTGCGGCGGCGCGGCCCTCGCCTCGCGGCACCCGGAGCGGGCCGTCCTGAGGCCACGGGAGCGGGCGGTAGAATGCGGCGATGCCTGCCGCGCCGCTCGTCGTCCAGAAGTTCGGGGGCTCCAGCCTCGCCGACGCGGACCGCATCCGGCGGGTCGCGCGGCGGATCGCGCGTGAGCGCGCCTCGGGCTCGGGCCTCGTCGTCATCGTCTCCGCGATGGGCGACACGACCGACGAGCTCCTCGGCCTCGCTGCCGCGATCACCGACACGCCGGACGAGCGCGAGCTCGACATGCTCCTCGCGACCGGCGAGCACCAGAGCGCGACCCTCGTCTCGATGGCCCTCCACGCGCTCGGCGTCCCGGCGATCAGCCTCAGCGGACCCCAGGCCGGGATCACGACCGACGGCCGCTACGGGCGCGCCCGGATCGCCTCGATCGAGCCCGACCGCGTCCGCCGCGAGCTCGACGGCGGCAAGGTCGTGATCGTCGCCGGGTTCCAGGGCCGGGCCGAGGGCGAGGACGCCGCGGGGGCCGACATCACGACCCTCGGTCGCGGCGGCAGCGACACGACGGCCGTCGCGCTGGCCGCCCGCCTCGGCGCGGCTCGCTGCCAGATCTTCACCGACGTCCGGGGGATCTACACCGCGGACCCGCGGATCGTCCCCGACGCGCGGCAGCTCCCGATCATCGGCTACGAGGAGATGCTCGAGCTCGCCCACCAGGGCGCCCAGGTCATGCAGACGCGGGCCGTCGAGCTCGGCTGGGTCAACGACGTCGTCATCGAGGTCCTCAGCTCGTTCGAGGACGCCCCCGGTACGCTGATCAAGGAGGACCCGCTCGTGGAGCAGCGGAACAAGGTCCGTGGCCTCGCCCACGATCGGAACGTCGCCAAGGTCACCCTCGTCGACGTGCCGGATCGCCCGGGCGTCGCCGCCCACGTCTTCGGCCCCCTGGCGGAGGCCGGCATCAACGTCGACATGATCGTCCAGAACATCGGCCACGGCGGCGCGACGGACCTCAGCTTCACCATCCCGCGGGTCGAGCTGGCGAAGGCCAAGCGGATCCTCGACCCGGTCTCCCGCGAGCTCGGGTTCCGCGAGCTCACGACGGATTCGTCGGTCGCCAAGGTGTCGATCGTCGGGGCGGGCATCCAGAACGCGCCGGGTTACGCGGCGCGGATGTTCGGGACGCTGGCCGATGCCGGCGTGAACATCGAGATGATCTCGACCTCGGAGATCCGGATCACGACGATCATCGCCGAGGACGCCCTCGAGACCGCCGTGAAGGCGCTCCACGCGGCGTTCGAGCTCGAGCGGCCGGACTCAGCAGCGATCGACGCCGCCGCCGGCGCCGCCGCGAGCCGGTGACGCTCGCGACGTCGATCCTGTCGCGGCGCGAGCGCTTCGATCGCGTCGGCTCGACGAACGACGTCGTCCGGGCCTGGCTGGCCGCCGGTGAGCCCGAGGTCTGCCTCGCGGTGGCCGACGAGCAGACGGCCGGGCGCGGGCGGAACGGCCGGACGTGGTCGGCCCCGGCCGGCCGGGCGTTGCTGCTCTCGCTCGGCTTCCGGCCCGCGTGGGTCGCGCCGGACCGGGTCTGGCGGCTGGCCGCGATCACGAGCCTCGCGATGGCCGCCGCCGGCGAGCGCCTGGCCGGGCTGAGGCCCGGCACGATCCGCCTGAAGTGGCCGAACGACCTCGTCATCGAGGGCGGCGATGGCGCCGTGCGCAAGCTGGCAGGCGTCCTCGGCGAGACCGAGGGCCTCGGGACCGCCGACGTCTGGGCGGTCGTCGGGATCGGCATCAACGCCGACTGGCCGGCGGACGCCTTCCCGGCCGATCTCGCCGCATCGATGACCTCGCTGCGGGCCGCCGGCGGGCACCCGATCGACGCGGACGAGCTGTTGGGGGCGTTCGTCGGGGAGCTCGAGCCGCGGCTGCTCGCGCTGCGCGAAGGCACCTTTGATGCGCCCGCCTGGACCGATCGGCAGCTGACGACCGGCCGCCTGATCCACCTCGCCGAGCGGGACGCCGATGTGGCGCTCGTCCGGGCCCTCGGCTCCGACCCTGACAGCGGCGCCCTCGTCGTCGAGGACCCGGCCTCGCCGTCGGGTTCCCGCGAGGTCCTCACCGGCGACGTCGTCCACGTCCGCCTCGCGGCGGCGGTGTAACGCGATGGCTCGACCGGTGTTGGGACGGGTGAGCACGACCGAGCGAGCGAGGCCGGCCGCCGCGGGCCACCCCGCGCGCGTCGCCCACCTCGACCGCGACCGCGCGCTCGTCGAGGAGGCCAGGCGCGACCCGCTCCGGTTCGACGCCCTGTATCGCAGGTATCTCGCCCAGGTGTACAGCTACGCGTATCACGAGCTCGGCGACCATCACGAGGCCGAGGACGCCACCGAGCGCACGTTCCTCGCCGCCCTCGCAGGCCTGCCCGGCTTCGAGGAACGTGCCCGGCCGGCCGACGGCGAGGGTGCGTCCACGTTCCGGGTGTGGCTGTTCCAGATCGCCCGGAACTCGGTGTCGAACCAGCGCCGGGTCCGGCGACGCCATCCGGTCGCGCCGATCGAGGCCGCCGCGCTCGTGGCCGACCCGATGGACGTCGAGGGCAACGTCGCGCAGCGCGACGAGGGCGCCGCGGCGTGGCGGGCCGTCGGCCGCCTGCCGGCCGACAGGCGCCAGGCACTGATCCTCCGCTTCGTCGACGAGATGTCCAACGCCGAGATCGCCGGCGTCCTCGGGAAATCCGAGGGCGCCGTCCGGGTCCTCGTCCATCGCGCGCTCCGGGCCGTCGCCCGCGATCTCGGCGGGGACACGTGAGCCTCGTCGACCGCGACGGGACGAGCGCCGACGCCCTCCTGACCGACCTCTATCTCGACGCGATCCTCGCCGGCGCGGCCTTCGGCGCGGGCGGACCGTTCGACGGCGATCCGGCGCCCGGGCTCGACCCGGTTGCCCGGGCGGCCGCGGATCGCCTCCGTCGTGACCTCGTCCGGGTCCACCCCTCGTTCCGGTTCGAGGAGCGCCTCGCGACGCGGCTGGCGGAGGCCGCCACGGCCATGCGTCTCCCGACGGCCGTCGGGGCGGAGGGCCGGGTCGTCCCGTTCCGGGCCGCGGCCGTCCTCGACCCGCTGGCCGGCGACCCGACGGCCGACGATGCGGCCGGCGGCCTGAACGACCCACGCGAGCTGGCCAGGCCGCTGCTGATCGGCGGTGCGCTCACCTCGGCCGCGATCTCGATCGCGGGGGCGGCGCTGGTCGCCTGGCGACGCGGCCGGCCCGGCCGGACACCGATGGCCCGGGCCGCCCGGGCGGCCCGGGCGGCGCGACCCGAACGCCTCGCCAGGCTCGACTGACATGCCGATCAAGCTGCCGTCGTTCCGCCCGCGGCGCGACGCCTACCCACCGGACCTCTGGACGAAATGTCCGTCATGCGGCGAGATGCTGTTCAACAAGCAGCTCGACAAGGTCCTCCGGGTCTGCCCGTCCTGCGGCCACCACTTCCGGCTGTCGGCGCAGACGCGCCTGGGGCTGCTCCTCGACCATGGCTCGTTCGCCGAGCGCGATCCGGGCCTGGAGTCCGAGGACCCGCTCGGCTTCGTCGATCAGAAGACCTATCCGGACCGCATCGCGGCCGCCCAGCTCGCGACGGGCATGCGCGACGCCGCGGTCTGGGGCACGGGCGGCGTGGACGGCCGACCGGTCGCGATCTGCGTCATGGACTTCGGGTTCATGGGCGGCTCGATGGGTGCGGTGGTCGGCGAGAAGGTGACCCGGGCCGCCGAGCACGCCCT
>DATBPR010000391.1:0-3823 GCA_036561285.1 Candidatus Limnocylindrales bacterium
CGGATTGGCGTTGACCTGGATCGCCCGGACGACGGCGTCGATCAGGAGCTTCGACACGTAGGCGGTGATCGCCGGGATGATGCCGGCGACGATCGTCGCGGTCGCGAGCCCGACCGTCAGCCAGTGGCTCGCGGCCCAGACCAGGCCGAGCACCCGCGGGACGGCGCCCGCGGTGGCGCGGACGGCCTGGCGGGCCCGGCCGAGCCGGCCGCGGAGGTCGGTCGGGCCCTCCTCGGGCGGATCCGGGATGTCCGGATCGCCGGTGAGCCCGCTTTCCCGGCCCTGCGTCCCCTGCCACGCATGGCGCCGCATCGCGCCGCCGCGCGGGATGATCGGCGGGCCGCTCAGCGTCCGTCTCCTGTCGAGTCCGGCCGGAGCTCCAGCCGCAGGACGTCCTCGCCGTCGGCGACGCGCTCGGTGCGTCTGAACCCGTAGTGGAGGTAGAACGGCATCGGCGACCCGTCACCGGTCGCGCAGCTCGAGTACAGGGCCTCGCCGTTGGGCCGGCCCCGGACGTAGTCCGCGACCGCGTCGAGCGTTGCCCGGCCGTAGCCCCGGCCCTGGAACCGGCGATCGATCAGCAGCCGCCACAGGAAGTACGGACCGACATAGTCCGGCTCTGCGTCGAGCGTGGCCTGCGGGATGTCATCGCTGATCATCGTGAAGCCGATGAGCGTGCCGTCACCGGAATCGTGGACGGACCACATCCGGGGGCAGGCCCGGGCGTCCGCGGTGGCGTCTTCGAAGTGGCTGATCATCGAGCCGAGGGAGCGCTCCTGCCCGGGCGCGCGGCGGAGACCCATCACCGCCTCGACGTCGTCCTCGGTCTCGATGTCCCGCAGGTGGACCGTCGGCATCAGGTCGACAGCGGCGCCGCGGCGGATCGCGAGGGTTCGGCCGCCGCCCGGCGGCCGGCGGGCTCGTGGCGGATCTCGTCGAGGAAGGCGAGCGAGCGGGCGTCGCGCTCGAGGGCGTGGCGGAGGAAGTCGCGCATCGCGCCCTCGACCTCGCGCTCCGTCCCGGCGGCCAGCCGGAGCCCGGCGAGTGCCTCGACATCCTGCCGCTGGTACGCCTTCAGGAGCTTCAGCGCGTCGAGGCTGAGCGGCGTCCGATCGTGCGGTGGGCCCGGGCAGCGGTCGCACAGGACGCCGCCGAGGGGCGGCACCCAGCGGAACCGGCCGTCGGCGTCGAGGACGCGATCGCACTCGACGCAGCGATCGACCTCGGGCCGGACGCCGAGCTCGTCGGCGAGGTGCATCTCGTACCAGCGGGCGACGCGACCGGGCGCCATCCCGGCGTCCAGCAGCTCGTAGGCCCGCTTCAGCAGCGTGTAGACCGGCTCGGCGGCGTGGCGCTCCTCGAGCGAGCGGTCCGCCAGCTCCGCGAGGTACCAGGCGGTGGCCGTCGTCTCCAGGGAGTCGCGGAGGTTGAGCCACGCGTGCCCGACGCTGACCTGGGTCACGACGTCGAAGGTCCGGCCACGGGCGAGGAGCACGTTCAGCTCGGCGAACGGCTCGAGGCTGCCACCGATCCGGGACGTCGGCCGGCGGATGCCCTTGGCGATCGCCTTGAGCTTGCCGCCGCCCGGGGTGATCAGGGTCAGGATCCGGTCGGCCTCGCCATAGTCGAAGCGGGAGAGGACGATCGCATCGGTCGCGTATCGGCGCGGGATCGGCACGCTCGAACCGTAGCACCTCCACGCTCGGCAGACCGCCGGCGCGACGGCCCGGAACGAGCCGCGGCCGGCGTCCAATGGCGCGCCGGCGCGCCCGACTGATCCGATCCCGGTTTCGTGTCGTACCACCCGTCAGACGCCGGTGCGGTTGCGTCCCCCGAACCGGCGTCTTTCCCTGCCCGCCGCACCCCGAGCGAGCGGTCCGGCGCGCGCGTACCGTGGCGGCGTGACGGATCGGATCACCTGCGTCGGATGCGGCGACGAGATCACCGAGGACCAGACCGCGCTCCGCCTGACGGCTGGCACGGCGGTCGCGGACGGGAGCTTCAGCGGCCTCCTCCTCCGGCCGGACCTGTTCGTCCACGCCGGCACACCGTCGAACGGGCCGTGGGGCGACGAGCCGAACGGCGAGCGCTGGTGCGCGACGCCGGAGAACCTCCGGAAGGCCCTCTGGGAGCTCCGGATCGACGCCACGACCGGTGGCAGCGGCACGTATCGCGGCGATTGACGCGAGCCCGAGCACGATCTCGTTCGCCGTGCAACAGGCTACTCCGCAGGTGCATGTTTGTCCGAATCCCGCTACCATGGCGCCGCGATGACCACCGCCCAGCCGGTCCTCGAGGCCGCCGCCCTGATCGCCGACACGGAGGAGGAGATCCTCCGGCTCGTCGGTGACCACGACGACGCGACCGCGGGCGTCTACGCGATGATCCGCTACCACCTCGGCCTCGACGGAACGGGCGCACCGGCCGGCAAGCGGATGCGGCCCCTCCTCGGCCTCCTCGCCTACGCGTCGATCGCCGGCGACTACAAGCGCGCGCTCCCGGGCGCGGCGGCCGTCGAGCTCGGCCACAACTTCAGCCTGGTCCACGACGACATCGAGGACGGCGATCGCGAGCGGCGTCACCGCCCGACGGTCTGGGCCCTCCACGGCGTCGCCCAGGGGATCAACACCGGGGACATGCTCTTCAGCCTGTCGCGGATGGCCCTCCACCGCCTCAGCGACCTCGGCTTCAGCGATGCCAAGGTCCTCCGGCTGATGCGCCTCTACGACCAGACCTGCGTCGCGCTCTGCGAGGGCCAGTACATCGACATCGCGACGAGCGAGTCCGACGAGGTGATGTCGGTCGACCTGTACTTCGACATGATCGGCCGCAAGACCGCCGCCCTGATCGCCGCCTCGATCGAGGCCGGCGCGCTCCTCGCCACGGACGACGAAGAGGTGATCGCCCGCTACCGCGCCTTCGGCTGGGCGCTCGGGCTCGCGTTCCAGATCAACGACGACCTGCTCGGCATCTGGGGTGCGGAGCAGTCGACCGGCAAGCAGGCGTCCGACATCGCCCGGCGGAAGAAGACCCTGCCCGTGATCTATGCGTTCGAGCAGGCCGGGCCCGGGGATCGCGCCCGGCTGGCCGCGCTCTACGACGACGGCGGCCCGACCGACGCCGACGTGAGCGAGATCATGGCGATCCTCGAGCGGACGGGCGCCCGCGACTACACCCGCGACCAGGCCCGGCGCCACCGCGACGAGGCACTCGCCGAGCTGGACGCCGCGGGCGTCGTCGATCCCGGGGCCCGGGTCCGCCTCGAGGAGATCATCGTCTCCGTCATCGCGGCCTGATCCGACGATGCCGGCCGTGCCGGAGCCCAACCCGAACATCCGGGCCGTCACGCCGTACCTCGCCGTCCGCGGCGCCCGCGCGGCGATCGCGTTCTACGAAGCGGCCTTCGGTGCGGTCGAAAAGCTCGTCATCGAGGAGCCGGACGGACGGATCGGCCACGCGACGCTCGGGATCGGCGCCGGTGAGATCTACCTCGCCGACGAGCACTCCGAGTTCGAGGGGATCGTCGGACCGGAGACGCTGGGCGGGACGTCGGTGACGATCGATCTCGAGGTCGAGGACGTCGATGCGGCGGTGGACCGGGCCGTGAACGCGGGAGCGGCACTCGTTCGGCCGCCGGACCACCCGACGAGCGGGGTCCAGGCCGGTAAGGTCCGGGATCCCTACGGCCACGTCTGGCTGATCACCCGGGTCATCGGCTAGCCCGGAACCGCCCGCCAGCGCGTGACCGTCGGCCGCCAGTTGGCGCGCATCCGGCGCACCAAACAGCGGCCGGGATCGCGAAGAGCCGACGAACGAGGCATGC
>DATBPR010000392.1:0-2958 GCA_036561285.1 Candidatus Limnocylindrales bacterium
CGTTGACGGCGTCGTAGACGGCGCCCTGGACCATCGCGAGGCTGATCGTCGAGGGCGGCGGCGCCTGGCCGAGGCCGGGCGGCGTCGCCGTCGGCAGGTTGCCGATCGCATTGACCGCGTTGAGATTCCACTGGACGACCATGTCGGTCGGCTCGGCCGCCGAAGCCGATACGGCGGGGATCAGCATCGCCGCGCCGAGCACGACGATGGCCATCAGGGCCGAGAGTCGGCGAGCAACTCTCGAACGGGGGGTGGACTGCGCCATGGACACGTCCCTCCGGGGTCGCCAGACAGGCGGTGCAGCCTGCGCGACCCCTCTACTGGGTATAGACGGCGCGTGTCTCCCGAACGACTCAATCTTCCTGGTGATGCCCCGAAATGACGTTCGCGAACCTCACCATCGCGCCTCGAACGAGGCAGCCGGCGACTCGCCCTCTGCTAGGGTTCTCACGTGGTCAGCAAGCACCGCCGGTTCGAGCTCCTCGACGTGATGTTCGACGACGTCCCCATCGGGCGGTGCACGATCGACCACTGGGAGGACGACCGCGGCAACGTCCAGTGGACCGCCCGGGTCCTCATGGAGCGGACTCACGGGTCGACGTCCGGCCAGCTCGTCGGGCGGACGCGCGAAGGCGAGTTCCGCACAGGGCCCGCCACGTTCGCCGCGCACCAGGAGGGCCCGCGTCGCGGGCGGACGGTGCTCGTCGAGCTCCACGGCACAGGCCCGCTCGTCGCGACCAGCGATCCGGCGACCGCGACAACGACCGACGCCGAGGCGGCGACCGAGTCCTAGCGGCGCCGCGTCGGGCGGGTGCGACTCCGCCCGCGCCGCCCGGTCACACGATCGTCATGCGGGCGTCACGGAGACCGCCCAGCCTCCTGACCCTCGAGAAGGAGGCCACATGACGACTCGAAACCCGACGTCCCGGAAGAACATCGCCGGCCTGAGCGCGCTGATCGCGCTGGCCGGTCTAGCGGCCGCCTGCGTGGCGCCCGGCGCCAGCGCGGCACCCGCAGCAAGTTCGGCGCCGTCGCCGTCACCGAGCGACGCCATGATGGAGCACAGTGCGGCGCCGAGCGACTCGATGATGGAGCACAGCGCCGCCCCGAGCGACGCGATGATGGAGCCCAGCCCGTCGCCGTCGTGACCGGGTCCCGGTTGCACCGGCCGCCCTGCTGAGGCCGGGTCGTGGTCATCGCCCTCGGGTTCGCGTTCGTCGCGGGACTCCTGACCATCCTCGCCCCGTGCACGCTGCCCGTGGTGCCGCTCGTCCTCGGCGGCGCGACGGGCGCCGGCCGGCTCCGGGTCGCCGGGCTCTTCGCCGGCTTCGGAGCGAGCTTCGTCGCCATCACCGTCCTGCTCTCGGCGTTCCTCGCCTCCGCCGGCCTGACCACGAACGGCCTCCGCCTCGTCGCAGTCGCGATCTTCAGCATCGTCGGGTTGACGCTCGCGATGCCGCGGCTCGGCGACTGGCTGGCGCGGAGGATCCCCGCTCGGGCGGCGCCGATCGGTGCCGCCAAACAGCCCGGTGGCGGGCCGAGCCGGTTCGCGACTGGGTTCGCGATCGGTGCCGGAATCGGGCTCGTCTGGGCCCCCTGCGTCGGCCCGATCATGGCCGCGGTCATCGCAGCGGCCGCTGTCTCCGGTCCGACCCCCTCGGCCGTGGCGATCGCCGTCGCCTACGTGCTCGGCGCGATCGTTCCACTGGCGTCCATCGCGGCCTGGGGGCGTGGGGTCACATCGCGAGTGGAAGGTCGTCCCGCCCAGCGGACGCGACGAGTCTTCGGCGTGGCAATGGTGGTCGCGGCCCTCGCCGTGCTCACCGGACTCGACCGCCCGTTCGTCGCCGATCTGACCGCGGCACTGCCGCCGCAGCTCGGTTCCGCCCTCTTTGCGATCGAGCAGCAGCCCGCGGTGCAGGAGGAGCTCAACGTGCTACGACCCGACAACCCCACCGGCGGCATCGCGGTCCCGCTCGAGGATCTCGGCCCCGCCCCCGAGCTCACCGGCATCACCGCCTGGATCAACAGCCCGCCCACGACGCTGGCGGACCTTCGCGGCAAGGTGGTTCTCGTCCACTTCTGGACGTTCGGATGCATCAACTGCATCCACGTCCAGCCGTACGTCAAGGCCTGGTTCGACCGATACGCCGCCGACGGCTTCGTCGTCCTCGGCGTCCACACGCCGGAGCTCTCGTTCGAACGCGACCTCGGCAACGTCCGGCAGGCCGTCGCCCAGGACGGCGTCCGATTTCCGGTCGCGTTCGACCCGGACTTCGCGACCTGGAACGCCTACCGGAACAGCTACTGGCCGGCGTTCTACTTCGTCGACCGGGCCGGTCGCATTCGTCATGTCCATTTCGGAGAGGGCGACTACGACGGCTCCGAGGCGGTCATCCAGGAGCTGCTCGCGGAACCGCCGCCGGCCTGACACGTCGCCCCGCCGCCGCACGGCCCGCAAACACGGTCCGGACGGTCCCTCTCCCGGTCACTTGCCGACCGCCAGCACGGCCGGATGACGATGGCACCGGCCGGTGCCCTCACCCGATGCTCCGAGCGTCACTCCCAGACGCAACTCGGAGCCATCGATGACCACCTCGTTCCTGCTCGAGCCCCAGCCGTTCCGTCGCGGACCGTCAGCCGAGGTCGCGGTCGTCGTCGGCCTCGTCTCCATCGTCGCCGTGCTGACGTTCTTCCTGGCCGGCGCGGCCTTCCTGGGCCTAGCGATCGCCCCGATCGCGAGCCCGGCGGCCGAGGTCTCGCACATCCGCATCGCGGACTTCTGGTGGCTCTTTGCCGGCCTCTCGATCGCGTCCTTCGCCGCCGCGGCGACCGTCGCCGCCCGAGCCTCCGCGTTCGTCTCGCCTCGCGACTAGGCGGTCGATCGAGTCACATGCCGTGACCTCGGGCGGCCGGATGACGATGGTCGAGCCGACCCGATCCCCCGAACCTGTGAAA
>DATBPR010000393.1:0-2715 GCA_036561285.1 Candidatus Limnocylindrales bacterium
GCCGCGATCGCCGGGGCGATCGGGTTCGGGCTGCCGGGCCTGCGGATCGTGTTCGCTCCGACGGCCTCGCCGACGGCCGGCGTCTCCCCTGCCCCATCGACCCTGGGCGGCTCCATCGGGCCGTCCGCGGCGCGTTCACCCGGCGCGAGTCCGTCGTCGGGGCCGCCCGGCTCCGGGCTCGACCTGGGGACCCCGACGACGCTGGCGGCCGCACAGGCGCAGGCCGGCTTCCCGATCCTGCTCCCGACCGACCCCGCGGTCGGCTCCCCGGACGCGGCCTGGGTCGACGACGTCGGCCGCGTCACGCTCGTCTGGCGCGCCGCGCCGGGCCTGCCCGCGACCGACGAGTCGAGCCTCGGGCTCGTCCTTTCCGAATTTCGCGGAACCATCAATCCGGGCTACTTCGAGAAGATCCTCGACGCCGGCTCGACGATCGCTCCGGTCACCGTCCGGAGCCGGCCGGGCTACTGGATCTCCGGCGAGCCGCACCAGTTCGTGTATGTCGACCCGTCGAACAAGCCCACCTTCGACGCCCGCCGGATGGTGGGTGACACGCTCGCCTGGAGCGACGGCACGGTCACCTATCGGATCGAGTCGGCGCTCGGACGCGAGGCGGCGGTCCGGGTCGCGGAGAGCCTCGAACCCGCGCCCTGAGGAACCACTCGGCACGGGCCGGTGTAGTCAGGTCGCCGGCAGCCATCGACCGGCCGCCGCCACGGGAGTGGACCCATGCCGCACGACCCACGACGCCGCCTCAGCGGCGTCGGCCTCCTGATCGTCGTTCCGTCGCTCGCGTTTGCCGCCTGCGCGCCCGCAGCGAGCGCTCCGTCGACTAGCGCCCGTCCCGCGGGGCTTGCGCCCTCCGTGGCACCGGCCGCGAAACCGACATCGCCCGCGGAGGCGCGGCTTCCGGATGCCCTCAACGCCCTCCTGGCCGTCGGGCGCTCGGGCGCGAAGGACCTCGAGGTCATCGAGGCGACATCCGGTCACTCGTTCCTGCGCCTCCCGGCCGGCGCACCGGATGCGTCGTGGGGGCACGTCCTCTCGACCTCGACCGCCGGCGGCTCGACCACCGTCCGCACGCTGGTCGTGGAGGAGACCGCGGATGCGCGGGAGCTCCGGATCGACGGCGACTGGCAGCTGCCGACGGTGGGGCTGGACCCGGTGCCCGCCGGCCGGTCGGCCGATGGCTCGACGTTCGTCCTCGTGCAGCCGCGGACCGATCCGTACGCGACCTCGGCCACGCCGAGCCGGTTCGCGATCATCCACGCGCCCGTGCCGCCGGCCGTCGGGACGCTCGAGCTCGGCCGGATCATCGAGGTCCCCGGGCATTTCGACTTCGACGCGCTCTCGCCCGACGGGTCCGTCCTGTATGTCGTCGAGCACCTCGATGTCGCCGCGGGCGGCGCCTACCAGGTCCGGTCGATCGACACCGCCACCGGCCGGATGGACGCCGTGCCCATCGCCGACAAGCGGAACATCGACGAGGCCATCGCCGGCCGGCCGATCACCCAGCTGAGGACGGACGGCGGCATGGTCTACACCCTGTATCGCGGGGCGGAGCATCCCTTCGTCCACGCCCTCACCAGCACCGACAAGTGGGCGCTCTGCATCGACCTGCCGGCGGCCGGCCAGGCCGACGCGGACGCCGCGTCCGACTGGGCGCTGACATCGCTGCCGGGGAGCCGGAGCGTCTTCGCGGTCAACGCGACCCTCGGGCTCGTCGCCGAGATCGACCCGAGCGACCTCTCGATCCGGCGCCAGGCGACGCTGCCGGCGGCGCCGGTCTCCGCAAGCGGGCCACGGATCGTGCTCGCGAAGTTCGGGAACGAGCCGGGCGGCCCGCTTGGGCGGCGCGCCGCGGTGACGCCCGACGGGGGCACGATCGTTGCCGGTGGCCGCGACGGGCTCCTGGGCGTGGCCGCGAAGGACCTGTCGGTCGCGTGGCGGGCCCTCCCCGGCGAGGCGATCCGGGGCGTCGGTCTGGCCCAGCACGGCCCCACGGCCTACGTCCTGCTCGGGTCCGGCCGGATCGTGGCGGTCTCGACCGTCGACGGCTCGGTCCTCGGCTCGGTCCCGGGCACGGGCTACGATCGCCTGGTCGCCGTCCTCGGCGGGTGACCGTCGTTCGCGCGACAGCCCCTATTTCGTGTAGGCGCCCTCGGGGTCCAGCTCCTCGCGGATGAGGCGCAGCTCCTCGGCCGTGGGCGGTGGGGTTCCGGCGACGTGCTCGGCGACCTTGACGTCCCACCCGATCGTCTCGCGAACCCCCTCGACCGTGGCGCCCGGGTGGAGCGACTCGAGTCGCATCTCGCCGGTCTCGTCGAACCGGTAGATGCCGAGGTCCGTCACGACGACGCTCGGACCCCGGCCGAGCCAGCCCTGCTCGCGACGGATCCGCTCGCTCTGCTCTGCGCCGCCGAGGTTGCCGGGACTCGTCCGGAAGTCGATCGATTCGACGAAGCTCCGGTTGCTCTGGCGCATGATCACGAAGACCTGCCGGGCGTTGATCGCGATCTCGCAGGCGCCGCCGCTCCCGGGCAGGCGCGTCTTCGGGTGCTCGTAGTCGCCGATCACGGTCGTGTTGATGTTCCCGAACCGGTCGATCTGGGCCGCGCCGAGGAACCCGACGTCGATCAGGCCGCCCTGGAGGTAGAACGCGAAGAGCTCGAACATGCTCGTCGCCGCCGTGGCGCCGGTGACGATCGTCGGGTC
>DATBPR010000394.1:0-1651 GCA_036561285.1 Candidatus Limnocylindrales bacterium
ATGCTCCGAGCTCCACTACGTCGCCCGGCGCAGCGGCTGAGTCGCTGCCTCAGTCCCCCTCGAGGAGCCGGCGGACGTGCGCCCGGCCCGTCTCCCAGTCGAACGACCGGAACACCTGCCGGTCGGCGATGTGCTGGGCCGACGTCGAGAACATCTCGAACTGGAGCTGGCGGCCGGCGAACTCCGAGCCGGCGAGGTCCCACATCGCCTTCAGGAGGGCGACCCGGTCGTGAGCCGAGAGGGTGGCGGAGCGGTAGTAGCGTCCGACGTCGTCGGCCGTCTCGACCGCCTCGAACGTCTCGCCGGACGGCATCGCGATGAAGCCGCCACCCGCGAGCTCTCGCAGGGAGCGCATGAAGTCGACGACCCAGCGCCGCTGGAGGCTGATCCCCGCATTGACGAACTTGGGCGAGGGGATCAGCAGCTGCCCGCGCTGGACGGCGTGGGTGCCGGCAGCCGAGACGAGGGCCTCGAGGGCGGCGACGAACGCCGCGATGTCCCCGCCGAGCTGGGCCTGGACCGGCGGGATGTCGGTCATCCCGTGGGCGTCCGCGAGCTCGATCGCCAGGCCTGCGGCGAACTCCATCTTCACCCCGAACCGGATCAGGGTCTGATGGTTCGCGAGGATCTGCGCGCCGGACTCCGAGAACTGGGCGTTGATCAGGCGCGGGTTGCGATGGACGAACACGTGCTCCCACGGCACGAGGACGTCGCGCAGGACGACGAGGCTGTCCGATTCGTCGAACCGCGACGAGAGAGGGCTGTCGAACCTCGTCGTCCGCTCCGTGGCATAGGGCTCGCGGGCGTACAGCCGGAGGCCGGGAGTGGCGACCGGAACGACGATCGAGATCGCGTAGTCCTCGTCGCCCGGCTGGAGCGCGAACGTGCTCAGGAAGATCCAGTCGGCGATCGCAGCCGAGGTCCCGATCATCTGGGCACCCCGGACGACGATGCCGTCGTCGCGCTCCTCTACGATGCCCGGGTAGAGGAAGGGTTCGGGCTGATCGTGGGCAGGCTTGGAGCGATCGATCTGGGGCGGCGTGAGGGCCGCGGCGAGGTGCCAGTCGTTGGCGCGCGCCTGGCGGTAGAACGCGCTCACCCGCTCGCCGAAGCCGATCCCGCCGCGGTCGAAGATGTCGGGCCGGGCGGCGAAGGCCGTGATCAGTGCCGCCACATGGTCCGGCGTCCGGCCCATCAGCCCGAACGTGCCTTCCGCCCAGTAGCGGTGCGCGCGATAGCGGCGCAGCAGGTCGCCCGGCGTCAGCGGCGTCAGCCAGATGGCGCTGTAGGAATCCGGCTCCTCGTCGACGACGAGATCCGGCCGGTTCGCCATGCCGTCGTACAGCGAGGCGATCGTCCCGATGGCGGGCGCGAACCCGGGATGGGCCGTGATGTCCTCCACGGGCTCCCCGTGCAGGAACACGACCCGGCCATCGCGAAGGCCCGATCTGTACTCGGCGCCACGACGCATGCAGTGGACTCCCCTGGCGGCGGGTGGGGTCACGCCGCGACGAGCCGGATGGTACCCAGCCTGCATCAGGGGGCAACAGGACCGTGGTAAGTGACCGGGAGCTCTTCCGACAGGCCTTTCGGCGGTGGGCAACGACCGTCGTCGTCGTCACCTACCGCGACGACGAGGATCGACCGGTC
This sequence comes from Candidatus Limnocylindrales bacterium, assembly GCA_036561285.1. GTDB lineage: Bacteria > Chloroflexota > Limnocylindria > Limnocylindrales > CSP1-4 > CF-46. The sequence goes on from DATBPR010000394.1 coordinate 1,651, forward strand.
G
>DATBPR010000395.1:0-1762 GCA_036561285.1 Candidatus Limnocylindrales bacterium
CCGCGGGTGACGACGCGGCGAACGGCACCGGCCGGCGTCGACGGTCAGTGCCGGGCGCGGCGACGGCGCCCGCGCCCGTCGTGACCGAGATCCACGGCGGACCGCACACGATGTACGGCTGGTCGCCGATGCTCGAGTTCCAGCTCCTCGCCGCCAACGGGATGGGCGTGTTCTTCAGCAATCCCCGCGGCTCGGAAGGCTACGGTCGCGAGTTCAACGAGGCGAACCTCCGCGACTGGGGCCCGGGTCCCCAGCGCGACGTGCTCGCGGGCATCGAGGCGCTCGTCGCCGACGGGCTGGCCGATCCCGCCCGGCTCGGGCTGACCGGCGGGTCGTACGGCGGCTACCTGACCAACTGGATCCTCGGCCACGACGACCGGTTCGCCGCCGCGATGACCTGCCGCTCCGTCAGCGACATGCCGCTGCTCTTCCTGACCGGCGATCTCAGCAGCGGCTTCTGGCCGCGGCACGAGTTCGGAACGGAGCCGTGGGAGGACCCGGCCTACTACCGCGAGATCTCGCCGATCACCTACGCCGCCGCCATCCGGACGCCGCTCCTGATCCAGCACAGCGAGAACGACATCCGGACGACGATCGCTCAGGCGGAGGAGCTCTTCACGGTCCTCCGCTCGCATCGCCGGCCCGTCCGCCTGCTGCGCGTGCCGGAGGAGACGCACGAGCTCACCCGCTCCGGCACGCCGTTCCGCCGGGCGGAGAACCTGAAGGTCGTCCGCGACTGGTTCCGGCACTTCCTCGTCGACGGGAAGCGCGCCCTCCCGCCGCTGCCGAAGGTCCGGGCGGGACGCTAGGGCGCCTCGCTCAACCGGTCAGGTGCGACGCGCGAACCGCCGGCTGCCGACCACGAGGCCGATGACGGCGCCGAGGGCCACGAGGAGCACGCCCGGACCTGCGTCGCCGACCTCATCCGCCTCCCTCGTCGGAGCCGTGTCCGTGGCGGGTGCCGCGGCCGTGACGACGAGCGTCGCGGTCATCTGCTGATGGATGCTGCAGTGGTAGGCGAAGGTGCCGGCCGTCGTGAACGTCAGCGACTTCGACGTGTTGCCGCTGATCGTTCCGGTCTGCCAGGAGCCGTCATCCGCGGTCGCCGTGTGGCCCTGTGCGTCGGCGTTCGCCCAGGTGACGGTGTCGCCGACGTGGATCGTGATCGACTGCGGCGCGAACGCGAAGCCGGCGATGTCGACGGTGTGGTCCGCGGCGAGCACGGCGGGTGCCGCCGACAGCGCAAGGGCGAGCGCGACGCCGATCGCCGCTCCGCCGACGCGACCACGCGTGAGCCCCCGACCGACGATCCGGACCATGCCACCCTCCTCGCGACCCGTTGACAGGGGAGGCTACGCCACGCCGCGGGTGCCGGTTTCGGCCGGTCGGAGGGCCCCGGACGCCGGTGTATCCTCCTCGTCCCATGGCCACTGCCCGTCGCCCGGAGACGCTCGCCCGCGAGCGCGCCCACGAGCTAGTCCGCTCGTGGGACGGCCGGCCCGGCGCGCTCGGCAGCCTCCTCGGCCGGGTCAGCAGTGTCGACCAGGTCGGCGTCGAGGAGCGGGTCGACAGCCTGAAGAAGCGGTCGATCAAGAAGCAGTCGAAGCTGTGGGCCCTCGACCTCGCGATCCGGATGATGGATCTGACGACCCTCGAGGGAAAGGACACCCCCGGCAAGATCCGGGCCCTTTGCGCGAAGGGCATCCACCCGCAGCCGGGCGACCCGACAATCCCGTCGGTCGCGGCGATCTGCGTCTACCCG
>DATBPR010000396.1:0-2758 GCA_036561285.1 Candidatus Limnocylindrales bacterium
ACGTCCACTCGGGACTGCACACCTTCTTCGGCGACGACCCCGAGTTCGCGGCCGCGGCCACCGCTTCCGGCACCCGGATCGTCGACTACCGCCGGCCGCCGGCGCGGACCGAGACGGCCGTCGGACGGCACCACGGCCCCGGCAAGCGGGTGATCCTGACCGTGGGGACGGACTGTGCGATCGGGAAGATGACCGTCGGGCTGGAGCTGCGCAAGGCGGCGGTCGAGGCGGGCCGCGCGGCGTCGTTCGTTCCGACCGGCCAGACCGGGATGATGGTCGAGGGCTGGGGAGTCGCCGTCGACCGCCTGATCAGCGATTTCGCCCAGGGCACGGTCGAGTGGATGGTCGAGGAGGGCGAGACCCGCGGCGACTGGGTGATCGTCGAGGGCCAGGGCTCGCTCGACCATCCCGCCTATTCGGCGGTGACGCTCGCGTTGATCCATGGCGCGACGCCCCAGGCGATGGTCCTGGTCCACAAGGCCGGCCAGACCGAGCACGATTTCGACCACCTCGCCGGTGCGTCCTTCCCGATTGCGGAGCTCCGGCCGTTCATCGACCTTCACGAGCGGGTGGCCGGGCTCGTCGCCCCCTCGAAGGTCGTCGCGATCGCCCTCAACACCTGGTCGATCCCATCAGACGACGAGGCCAGGGCCGAGATCGCCCGGATCGCCGCGGAGACCGGCCTGCCGGTCGACGACCCCGTCCGCTTCGGACCCGGACCGCTCTGGGCCGAGATCGAGCGCGGGGTGGAGGCGCTGCCGTGGGTGGATCCCGGGCGGGTGGATGGCCGGTCCGTTGGGGCCGCCACGGCCGCCGCGGACGCCGGCTGAGATGGCGCTCCACGCCGGCCAGGAGGTCCTCCGCCTGGGCCTGCGGGATCCGTTCCGGATCGCCCGCTCGGACCACGACGCCGGTCATCACGTCACGACGGTCATCGTCGAGCTCCGCGACGACCGGTTCCCCGGGATCGTCGGGATCGGCGAGGGTTATCCGGACCGGTTCTACGGGGAGACGACCGAGACGATCGCCGCGGTCCTGCCGCTCCTCCTCGGCGCGATCGGCGAGCCCGAGCCGACCAGTGCGGGTCTCGACGCGGCCAACGCCGCGATGGACCGGGCGATCGCCCACCACGGCGGCGCGAAGTGCGCGATCGACATCGCCGTCCGCGACCTGCTCGGCCAGGTCGCCGACGAGTCCGTCGGCGAGATGCTCGGCGTGACCGGCGAGGCGCCGCCGACGGATTTCACCCTCGGGCTCGACGAGCCGGCGGTGGTCGCGGAGCGGGCGCGACGCGCCGCGCGCTTTCCCGCCCTGAAGATCAAGGTCGGGGGAGCCGCGGACCTGGCGACCCTGGAGGCGGTCCGGGCCGTCCATGACGGGCCGCTGCGGGTCGACGCCAACACGGGCTGGCAGCCCGAGGAGGCCATCGAGCTCGTCCCGGAGCTCCAGCGGCTCGGCGTCGAGCTGATCGAGCAGCCGTTCCCGGCCGATCGCCTGGACCAGCTCGGCTGGCTCCAGGAGCGCTCGCCGCTCCCGATCGTCGCCGACGAGAGCGCGGTCACGATCCGCGATCTGCGGGGTCTCGTGGGCGTCGTCGCCGGTGTGAACGTCAAGCTGGCGAAGGCCGGCGGCCCTGGTCCCGCGCGGGACATGCTCGCCCGGGCGAGGGAGCTGGGCTTCCGGACGTTCCTCGGCTGCATGGAGGAGACCCAGGTCGGGATCGCGGCTGCGGCCGCCGTGGCGCCCCTCGCGGACTGGGTCGACCTCGACGGGTCCCTGCTCCTCGCCGACGATCCGTTCACCGGCCTGGAGCTCGGGGACGACTGCCGGTGGCGTCTCCCCGACGGCCCGGGCCTCGGGATCCATCGCGGCGGTTGACGCGTCCCGGCCGGCGGAACGGGATTCCCGAGCAGGGTGTCGCGATCTCCATGAACGTCCGTTCGCTGTGGACAAGTTGGTGGACGAGTTGGTGGACAAACCCCCTTCATCGGGCGGCCCGTCCGCCCTACCATTGCCAGCCACCGGGCCGGTGAGAGTTCTCCGGGAGGGACGGAACCCACGGCCGGTGGACCCCACGGGGCATCCCGCGGTCGGCTGATCCCGCCGGCCCACGGGTGGATGTCTTCGTGCTGCCACGCGACGGGATCGACTGGAGGGTCGGCCATCGATGGTTCCCAGTAACGGCGTCGCCCGGGCCGCGGCAGAGCCGCCTGCAGTCGACGCCGAGGCCCTGGAGTTCGTCCGCTTCTGCCACCGCCGCAAGCACGTCGGCTGGCCGGAGCTCTATGACGAGATGTGCCTGGTGGCCGGGCGTGGCCTGTACCGCGGGTTCCACGCCGAGGATCTCTCGGAGATCGGAGTCGCGTTCGGCCTGCTCGACATGCCGGCGCTCGCAGCGCTCGTCAGCCGGGTCGTGGCCGAGGACCAGGAGCGCCGCCGGAGGGCGGCCGAGACCATCCCTACGGCGCTCGTCGTCGAGGCGGCTCAGCCGGCCGAGGAGCCCGCGACCGACGCGGTCGCCGTGCTGCCGGTCCCGGTCATGGCGCCGCTGGCGCCGACCTTGACGGGACGTCCGGACCCGGTCGAGCGGACCGGCCCGGACCATGGATCGATCAGGATCGCGGCGGCTGCCGGAGCCTGAGAGACAAAGCGATTTTCGCGTCGCTATCGACGCTGAAGGGCCCGCGCCGGTCAGGGTGCGGGCCCTTCCTTTTGGGCTGTCGCGGCGCAACGACCCTGGACTGCGTTGGCCGGTGCG
>DATBPR010000397.1:0-1940 GCA_036561285.1 Candidatus Limnocylindrales bacterium
GACGATCCCGACGATCGTGGCCCTGCTGTTTGCGGCCAACGCGTGGCACATCAGCGATGACAGCCGCCTGGCCTTCCTCTCGGCCGGGATCGCGTTCCTGTCGTCCGCCGCCATCTTCATCCCGATGGCCCGATCGGGTCACCTGCTGGGCCGGCGACTGTTGCTCGGCGGGGGGTTCTACATCGCCTATCTCGCGATCGTCGGCCTGTCGCTTCTGGGCGTCTTCTAGCTCGTTCCCAGCCGGCCCGACCCGGCGATTCTGGGCCGCCGAAGGCCCGTGTTATCCTCGGCTGACCGTCCGATCACCGAGCGGCGCGCGGCGGCGATCCCTCGCCCGCGAGCCGCCGATTCGCGCAGGAGCGTCCGCATGCTGACCCAGAAGTCGAGCCCCGCCGAGGCGACATCCGACCAGGCGCCCGGCGTCGATCCGCATGCGGCGTCCAGCCAGCGCGACCTCGGCGCCGTCATCACCTATTTCGAGGGCAGCTTCGTCCCGCTCCGTGACGCCAAGGTCAGCGTGATGACCCACGCGTTCATGTACGGCACGGCGACTTTCGAGGGCATCCGCGGCTACTGGAACGCCGAGCACGGCAAGCTCTACGTCCTGAAGCTCCGCGAGCATGTCGAGCGGATCCGCCAGTCCTGCCGGATCCTCCTGATGAACGACGTGCCGTCCGTCGACGAGCTGGCCGGACTGATCCTCGAGACCGTTGCCCGGAACGACTTCCACGAGGATGTCTACATCCGTCCGTCGTTCTACAAGTCGACGATCGCGATCGGGGTCCGGCTCCACAATCTCGACAACCAGCTCTACATCATCGCGATCCCGTTCGGGAACTACATCGACACCGACAACGGCATCCGGGTCATGACGTCGACCTGGCGGCGGAACGCGGACGAGGCGCTGCCGGCCCGCGGCAAGATCGTCGGCGGCTACGTGAACATGGCCTTCCAGAAGTCCGAGGCCGAGATGAACGGCTACGACGAGGCGGTCGTCCTGACGGCCGATGGCCACGTCAACGAGGCGTCGGCGGCGAATCTCTTCGTGGTCCGCGATGGCGTCGTCCTGACACCGCCCGTCAACGACGACCTCCTCGAGGGCGTGACGCGCAAGGCGATCATCGAGCTGCTCGAGAACGAGCGGATCCCGCTCGAGATCCGCTCGATCGACCGGTCCGAGCTCTACGTTGCCGACGAGATGTTCCTGTGCGGGACCGGCGTCCAGATCTCGCCGGTCGTGGAGATCGACCACCGGCCGATCGGCTCGGGCGAGGTGGGTCCGATCGGACAGCTCGTCCGCGACCGCTACTTCGACGCGGTGCGCGGTCGCCTGCCCGAGTACAGCCACTGGCTCACGGAGATCGCCCCCCGATAGAGGGGCTGTCGCGCATCCGCGCGCCGTCGCGTCGTTGCCGGCTGCGCTCCTCGCTCACAGCGTCTGAGCGCTCGCTCCGGTGCTCGGGCGCGCCTTTGCGCTGACGCACGCGTGCGCGACGAACGCAGTCGCGTGCCTCAGTTGGTGGGCGGCGCGGTGAACGTCTTCGTGCGGCTCGTCGTCGTGATCACGATGTCGACCGGGACAGTCGGATCGGTCTTCAGCTCGACCTGCGTGCCGAACTTCGACTGGAGGAACTGGATCGTCTGCTGGAGGTTGGCCTCGGCGCCGTTGTAGACGACGATCCGCGTGCCGTTGACGCCGGTCGTGTCGGGCTTCGTGGTCGGCGCGGACGCGTTCAGGCCGTAGTAGTCGAGGTAGCCGACGATCCCGTTGGCCTTGCCCTGGCCGCTCCCGTCGAGGACCCAGATCGAGCCGTTCTCGTCCGAGAGGGCGGATCGCGTGTCTTCGAGCTTCGGATCGATCTTGAAGGCGTTCGCGACCGTCGCCCGGATCTTCGTGGCGTCCGGCAGGTACTTGTAGATCGGAGCCAGGACCTGCGTCC